>JBFZBE010000309.1:0-13416 GCA_041308685.1 Phycisphaerae bacterium | reverse complement strand
ATCCATCCAAGTCCAGCGGCCGTCGGCAGAATTTTGATTCAACGGATACCGCAACCTATGTCGCTCCGCCGAATTTCCCGTGGCAATGGAAAAATATAGGTTTGTCAAACCTGGTAACATACACTTATGTCGCCTATGTAACGGACTTGGCAGGCAATCAAACCGTATCAACGGACCCGCGCAGCGCAACATCCGGCGAGGATTCCTCTCCGCCAGACCCCGATCCTGCGGGGTGGACAGTCCCGCCGTTCCAAAGCGGGGCAACGTCGATCAGTATGACCGCGGCTGCGGCAACCGATGCCGAGGGCAATGGTGTTGAATATCGGTTCGTCTGTACCGATGTGCCGGCGCTGACCAGCGGTTGGCGGCAGAGTGTCAACCCCGCCGAGCCGACCTATGTGGCCAATCCGCGCGTCTATGAAGTTACAGGCCTGACAGTCGGTCAGACCTACACCTTCTACACGATCAGCCGTGACCGTTCGCCCAACCAGAACCAGACCGGCCAATCTACGCCGTTGGTAGCGGTTCTGATTTCTGAGGAAGTAACAACGGATATTGAACCGCCGACGCCGAATCCGGCGGAGTTTGCGGCCAGCTCGCCGTTCCAGGTGTTCCAAAGCGCCACCTACTGGCATGTGATGGCGGCTGCGGATGCCGAGGACGACAGCGGCGTGGAATATCGGTTTGTCTGCGTGGACAACGGCAGCTTGACCAGCGGCTGGCGGAATGTGGACAATGTGGCCGGCAAGTTCTTCCCGAACGGCCAGCCGCAGACCCCGAACCAGTACTGGGTGCAGGTCGGCATCAAGAACCTGCTGTACCGCTGGACGGTGCAGTATCGCGACCGGGCGCCGACGCCGAACACCGGCACTGCTTCGCCGCAAAAGCAGATCACCAATACATTGCCGTAGTCGGCACAAGTAAATCGTAGCAACTCCTAAGGCCGTCGCTCTGATAAAGGGCGGCGGCTTTTTTTATTGACAATGGACGATTGACGATTGATTATTAGGGTGGGAATTGTCGAATATTTTTGCTTTATAGCGCTTGACAGGCGTTAAAAAATTGTTAAAAAGGACGAACATTTGCGAAACGTCGGCCGTAAAAATTGCATTTATTGGCTTACGGCGGGGTTTGCCCTTAGTTTTTTGGAGATGTCTATGATCGATGTACAGCAGTTACGACGCAGTTTTGGCCCGATTGTCGCTGTGGACGGCATATCGTTCAAGGCCGAAAAAGGAGATGTGCTGGGCTTTTTGGGCCCCAACGGCGCCGGCAAAAGCACGGCGATGAAGATGCTGGCCTGCTTTTTGGCTCCCGACAGCGGCAATGCGACGATCTGCGGCCGCAGCATTCTGACCGAATCGTTGGCCGTGCGGCAGTGCCTGGGGTATCTGGCCGAAAATGCCCCGGCCTACAACGAAATGACGGTGGCGGGGTTTCTCAACTTTGTCTGCGACGCCCGGAAGATCGGCGGTGCGGCGCGCAAAAAAGCGATTGACCGAGTGGTCCCGCTCTGTTCTATCGCATCGGTCTATCATCAGACGATCGATACGCTCTCCAAGGGCTATCGCCGCCGCGTCGGGCTGGCGCAGGCGCTGATCCACGACCCGCAGGTGCTGATCCTCGACGAGCCGACCGATGGTCTGGACCCCAACCAGAAACACGAAGTCCGTCAGCTTATCAACGCGATGGCCAAAGACAAGTGCATTATCATATCCACGCACATACTGGAAGAGGTCGAGCAGGTTTGCACCCGTGCGATGATCGTCGCCCGCGGCAGGATTTTGGTGGATTCCACGCCCAGGGCGTTAACCGCAGAATACAAATGCAATCTGGACGAGGTCTTCCGCAAGATCACCTCGACCAAGAAAACCGCATAGAGTGATTTGATTTAAGGAGAGTTTTGAATGAGCGGCTTTTGTGCAGTCTTCAAACGCGAATTAAAAGGGTACTTCGCCACGCCGGTGGCGTATGTATTTCTGGTGATTTTTTTATTTTTTGCCGGTTATCTGCCGTTTCGTGAGGGCTTTTTTGAGATGCGGCAGGCGGATTTGCGGCTGTTTTTCAATGCGATGCCGCTGCTGTTTGTGTTTATGGTGCCTTCTGCGGCCATGCGGCTTTGGGCCGAGGAACGCAAGAGCGGCTCGATCGAACTGCTGCTGACGCTGCCGATCACTGTTGGGCAGGCGGTGCTGGGCAAGTTCTTTGCGGCCTGGACGTTTCTGGCGATCGCGCTGCTGCTGACCTGCCCGCTGCCGATGATGGTGGCCTATCTGGGCGATCCGGACGCCGGGCAGATCGCCGCCGGCTACATCGGGTCGTTCCTGCTGGCAGGCGGTTTTCTGGCCGTCGGGTCGTTCTTTTCGGCGATGACCAAAAATCAGGTCATCAGCTTTATTCTGTCGGTGGTGGCCTGTGCGGTGCTGGTTTTTGCCGGCAATCCAACAACGCTGAATTATCTGTCCTCAACCCTGTCGCCGAAAATGGTTGATGTGGTCGAAGGGCTGAGTTTTCAAACGCATTTCGAATCCATCGTCCGCGGCGTCATTGAGTTCGGCGATATCGCCTACTTTGTCGTGATGGTGGCCGCCTGGGTCGGGGCGTGTGTGGTTATTCTGGAAGAAAGGAAGGCAAGCTGATGAACCGAACAATGCGCGCTGTGTTGGCGATCGTTTTTATCGCCGCGATCGCGGTGTCCGCGATCTCTATGACCCAAAGCATCGGACGTTCGCTGCGGGCGGATATCACCGATCAGAAGATTTATACGCTGTCGGACGGCACCAAAGCCATTCTGTCCGGCATCAAGCAGCCGATTACGCTCAAGCTGTTTTATACCAAGACCGCGGCAATGAAGGCCCCCGATCAAATCCGCTTTTTCAATAACTACTTTGCATTTGTGCAGGCGCTGCTGCAGGAGTACGCACAGAACGCCAACGGCAATATCCGCCTGGAAGTGATCGACCCGCGTCCGTACAGCGAGGAAGAAATGGCGGCTATCCGCTACGGCCTCAAACGGTTTTCGATCACTGAAGAGGAAAACTTCTTTTTCGGGCTGGTGCTTCAAACCCAGTTTGGTACGACCAAAATCATCGAATTTTTCACGCCCGACCGCCAGCAGTTCGTCGAATACGACATCAGCTATCTGATCGACACCGCAATGACCCGGCAAAAACAGCGCATCGGTATTCTCAGTGCGCTGCCGGTGATGGGCGATTCGGAATATATGATGCAGATGATGCGGATGCAGAACCAGCAGCCCAAGCAGAAGTGGGGCTTTGTGGCGCATCTGGAGCAGAAATACGAGGTATCCTCCATTCCGACGGATACGAAAAAAATTGAAAATATCGATATTCTGATGGTTGTCCACCCCAAGGACCTGGCCGAGCAGACACAGTTTGCCATCGATCAGTTTGTCCTCGGCGGCGGCAGGGCGGTGGTGATCCTCGATCCGCATTCCGTGATCGATCAGCCCGATCCGATGAGCCGTATGCAGGGCGCAATGCCCACGCCGGCCTCGAATCTGCCGACGCTGCTGACGGCCTGGGGGCTGGAAATGCCCGAAAACACCTTTGCCGGCGACCGTGAGCTGGCGGTGGTCGGTTCGACGGCGCAAGACCGCCGTCCGGAGCGGCTGCTGAGCATCCTTAAGCTGCAAGGCGCCAAGGGCTGCTTTAACGCCGACAGTGTGGTCAGCGCCAATCTCAGCGAGATTGCGGTGATGTTCCCCGGCGCGCTGAAAAAGACGCCCGTGGACGGCTTGACCTATACGCCGCTGCTGCAGACGACCGCCAAAGGCAACACCTGGACGGTCAGCAATGCGTATGAGCTGATGATGCCCGATTACGCTGAGTTTATGCGGCGTTTCCGCGACGGCACAGAGCCGGTGGCGATCGGCTATTCCGTAACCGGCACATTCAAGACGGCCTTTCCGAACGGCATACAAGTGTCGGTAGAAACGCCCAACCATGAGCAGGGCGATCCGGATGAAAAAGAAACCGAAACCCCCGAACAGGCCGCGATGGAAACGGTTACCGGTCTGACCGAGGCGGCCGAGCCGGGTGCGGTGGTGGTGCTGGCGGATGTCGATATGTTCGCCGACGGTGTGGCCTATCAGCGGTCGTTTTTCGGTTTGCAGGCGGTTGGCGACAATAGCGCGCTGCTGATGAATATCCTGGACGATCTGGCCGGTTCGGCCAATCTGATTTCCGTGCGTTCACGCGGCAATTTCAAGCGGCCGTTTACGCGGGTTGATGCGATCGAGGCCAATGCCGATGCCGAGACCGCCGAAGAGGAGGCCAAGATCGTTGCCCAGATCAAGGGATTCGAACAGCAGCTCAATGAAAAGATTCGTTCGCTGGACGGCGATAACAAGGGCGAACTGATCAATCAGGCCATTATTTCGGAAAAGAAAGAGATTGAGCTTCAGCTTCTCGATGCGGAAAAGCGGCTGCGCGACGTCAAGATGAAGAAACGCGAGCAGATCGAAGGCCTGATGGTCAAGATGCGGAATTTCTGCACGCTGCCGGGGCCGGCGCTGACGCTGCTGATCGCTGTGGCTCTGGGCGTGCATCGTTCCATCCGGCGGCGCTATTACATCAGCCACGCCAGCGACGCATAACCGATTCAATAAAAATATCAACCGGATTTTCTTCGGGAGACACTAAGAATGACAAATAAAAAACTCGGATTACTGGCAATCATCGCTGTTGTTATGGTCGGCGGGGCGGTCTTGCAGCATCGCATCGCACAGCAGTCGGCTGCCAAACCCCAGTTCGGCGGTTCGCCGCTGATTCAGGGGCTGGCCATCGACAAGATCGCCAAGATCACCATTGTTTCGCGCAAAGGACAGGATACGACCACGCTGAAAAAAGCGGACGGGCGGTTTGTCGCCGCCGACAAAGACGGCTATCCGGCGGACACGTCCAAGATCAACACGCTGCTCAACAGTTGTCTGGATATCCGCACTGCCGAACGCATCACCGACAATCCCGAAAACCACGCGGACTTGGGCGTTACGGATGAGACGGCGCAGTATGCTGTGCGGTTTTTCGGCGAGGACGACAAGCCGATCACCGGCGTGCTGATCTCGGATCGCAAGTCCGACCCCGACGGCGCACACGCCCGTCTGGCCGACGATCATGCCGTGTACTTTATTCAAAGCCCGCCGTTTGTTTCGTCCGCCCCGATGGATTACCTGGATCGCACACTGGTGCAGGCCGAGCGCAGCGGCATCCGCAAGGTAACGGTGCTTTGGCCTCAGGGCGATTATACGCTGACCGCTGCGCCCGAAGGCGGCGATGCGATCACCATCGACCCGATGCCCGAAGGCAAGCAATACAAAGGCACGACCTATCAGTCTGTATTCGGTGCATTGACTTCGCTGCAGGCCGATGATGTCCGCGCCGAAGCCAATATCCCCGACAAACTGACGTTTGACCGGCGATTTGTCTGTACGATGAGCGATTCGACGGTCTATACGCTCCAGTTGGCGCAGCACAACGAGAAGACATACGCCAAGATCGCCGCCGAGTTTACCGATACCGCACCGGTGGAAAAAGAACGCCGTGTCGAGTCGGAGGAGGAATTGAAGGTCAAAGAGGCTAAGCTCAAGGCGATTGAGGCCGCCCAGAAGTTCAACGAGCGGCATAGCGGGTGGATTTACGAGATCGCCTCTTACAAGGCCGGCGACTTGACCAAGACGCTGGATGACCTGCTGGAAGACAAACCTGCGCCGCAGCCGGAGCCGACGCCGACGGAAGATACAGCACAGCCGCAGCCCGAACCGGCACAGTCCCAATCCGAGCCGGCCGCCGAACCGATGCCGGCAATATAGAACACAGAATACAGAATACAGCGCGGGCTGTGCCCGCGGCTACATTGAGGTTGAACACTTGGAAACAGACGACTTTAGCGCTGCTTGCGTCTTGTTTCCACTGCTAACCCGACAAAAAAATCAAACCCTTCACATACGATGCCCGGCGGCTTCGGTCAGCCCGGTACGCACTACCCCGATGTATCGGGAGAACTACGAACATTGATGGGCTATGGTCGTATAAGGTCACATTTCAGCCCGGACAGATTCATGAATTGCTGGATAACGGCTTAACACACAGCGTCATATAGAATCAAGCACCGATCAAGGTTACCGTCGCTCCAAAAACCGTTGATAATTTGAACAAGGAAAAAAGCAAATGACCATTGAAGAAAGACTTCAAAAGTTAGAGCAAGAGTTGGCTAGTGTCCGTCAGATCGTAAATGCCCCGAAGTTCACAGGAAATGCCGAATTCTCTCAAAACTTTCTCCGCCTCCCGCATGACTTCCAGATCGGACTTGCTAACCATTATGATTGAAACCAGACAATTTTTTTCCATAGAACGTTCTTTCTAATCAGTTTGTTTTTTTATAGCTGGGCCGGCTCGGGTACTCTCTGGACTGCATAGCCGCCAAGTAACACTGCTCCTCCGCATGCCACGGCGGCGGCGAGGAGGATGGAAGATTGGTAAGTGCCGGTATTTTCGAACAGGAGTCCTCCCACCGTTGGGCCGATGATGCCGGAGATGCCATAGGCCATAAAGACCAGCGGATAGACGCTGCCCACCGCCTCGCTTCCGTACACATTGCCGAGGTGAGCGGCATAAAGAACGAAACAGCCGCCAAATCCAAATCCTACGCAAAAAGCCGATAGGACGAAACCTGCATTCATCCCCGAAACAGAAATCAGGGCAATTACAGCGGCGGCCAATACTCCCAGAGACAGGGGGATGACCATCTTGCCAACCCGGTCCAGCCCCCAACCCCATGCCACCCGGCCAAGAGCATTGCCGATAGCAAAGGCACTGATCGCCGTAGTCGCATACAGGGATTCGATGCCGATGTTTAAACCAATGGGTTTGAGATTGCCGATCACGAGAAGCCCGGAGAAGGTGCCGCAGAACATGCCGGCAAACAAAATCCAGAAAGTACGACTCCACAGAACGCCGGAAAATGTTTTTTGCTGGACGGCCGCAGCGGTTTTTTCGGGCAAATCTAAAAATAGTGCGCCGATAAAAATCAGACTTCCATAGCAAACGGCGATCCAGCGGAAAACTGTCAGAACATCGACACCGCGTCCCAGGACGCCCTCGGCCATCGCCGACAACACGATGGCGCCGCCGCCGAAGCTGGCGACGGATATGCCCGTAACCAGGCCCTTATGGTTGGGAAACCATTTGACGCAGGTTGCCAGCGGACAGACGTAGCCCATACCGATCCCCATGCCGCTGAGCAGACTGAGCCCTGTGAACAAGCGGGGAAGGTCGCCCCCCGAAGAGGCCGCATAGAAGTATCCGGCTCCAAAGAGAATCCCGCCGATGGCGGCGACCGGGCGCGGCCCGATCCGGTTCTGCAGACGGCCGGCGAAGATCATCGTAACCGTAAATACCAGAATGGTCGCACCGAAGATCAGCTGCGACTGAGTCGGCGAAAGGCCATAACCGTCCGCCAGCGGCCCGACAAAAGTGCTCCAGGCATAGAGTCCCCCCAGGCAGGTCTGAATCACCATGGAGGCCAATATGACCGTATACTTTTTGTGCATTTTAACTTCTCCTGAAAGAGTTTCACCTACTTCTTAAATGAGCAGACACTTTTCTTTGCCGGGGCCGCTCTGTTTGTGGTCTACTTCTGAGCGGCACGATAGAGCCGGTCGTTAATTGCTTGTCCCATCCCTTGATTGGGAACTTTACCGTCTCTGTAGGAAAGGTGACCAATCCGCCCTGGCGGATAACTCCTGCAGCCCGGCGGATTAAATGTCGATGGTTCAAATTATTTTCCCAGATCATACCATCAATCATAATATGCTCGAGCTTATCCGACCCTATTTTTTACAGAACTTTTGCTGATCCATATCACCATTGCATCCGGTCGCAAGCTGGTGTACTTTTTGCATCACCGATTGCCTGAGCTGCTCTTTGTGTTTCAGCAGTTTTTTGCGAAGCACCGAGTCGGCGACAGAAAGCATCTGTACAGCCAGCAATCCGGCATTTTTTGCACCATTCAGTGCAACCGTTGCAACCGGGACACCGGCGGGCATCTGCAATATGGAAAGCACGGAATCCCATCCATCAATTGAGTTAGACGATTTGATGGGTACTCCGATCACAGGCAGGGGCGATATCGATGCCGCCATTCCCGGAAGATGCGCTGCGCCACCGGCTCCAGCGATGATTACCTGGATACCCCTCTCGTGAGCATTGCGAGCATATTCAAACATGCGCTCGGGTGTACGATGAGCTGATACAATAGTCAACTCACACAGAACCTCAAACTCCCGGAGAACTTCCTGCGCCTGCTGCATTACAGCAAGATCCGAGTCCGAACCCATGATGATCCCGACTTTTATTTCTGACATGATATTGCTTTAACCTCCGCTCTAATTTGAGTTGCAATTTTCAAGGCATCATCAAGACATTGTCTCACCACTGTTATGTGACCCATTTTCCGATAGGGCCGAGTTATTCGTTTGCCATAACGATGCACATAAACCCCCGATATCTCAAGAAACGGTCTGATTCCTCTATAAATCACCGGTCCCTCGTGTCCTGGTTCTCCCACGATATTAACCATAACAGCAGGCGAATGAAAACCGGTTGAACCAAGAGGCAGGTTAAATATTGCCCGGATATGCTGTTCGAACTGCGAGGTGGCGTTGGCTTCTATCGTGTGGTGTCCGCTGTTATGCGGTCGCGGCGCAATCTCATTAACGAGAATCCTGCCCTGTCCAGTGACAAACATCTCGACCGCCAATAATCCGACCAATTGAAGCTTCTCAGCCAATGTTTTGGCCAGAATATCAGCCTCCGCTTGCTGCTGCGGACTTAGTGCAGCAGGAGAAAACAAATAATCCAGCATATTGGCTCCCTGATGAAAAACCATCTCGACCGGCGGAAACGTTTCAATTTGCCCACTGGTATTACGGGCGACCAAAATGCTGATTTCTTTTTCGATCTCAATTTTTTCTTCGATGATACTGGGCTCATCAAATGCCTTACATATATCTTCGGATGACTCAAGAATCACAACCCCTTTACCATCATAACCCGCAACCCGCTTCTTTTGAACAATCCCGCATGGAGAAATCGCTCGTTCAACTTCTTTTCGGTTCGCTGCTATTCGATAGGCGGCTGTTGGGATACCGTTCTCCTCATAAAACTGCTTTTGCAGTCCTTTATCTTGAACAATCTCAATCAACTCTGGTCGAGGATATACATTTACACCCTCACTTTGCAGTTTCTTCAGCGATTCCAGATTCACATGTTCAAATTCAAGCGTTAAGGAATCAAGGTCTTTGCCGAAATTGTAAATGTCCTCAAAAGCATGAGCGTCACCAATTACGAAATTCCGGCAGTAAGCCCAAGCCGGCGAATGCGGATCGATGTCCATGATATGAGGAACGATCCCATAGTTCATACAGGGTTGAAGCAACATTCGCCCAAGCTGTCCACCCTTTAAAATCCCCAAATGTATGTCTTTCTCAAAAAATTGTCGCATGTATTGCTCTTATTGTCTATATATTCTTTCTGTAAAACAGCCCTCTATGGTTTCGTTTTTACTGCCAATGGATCATGGCTGCTCCCCAGGTAAAGCCCGCCCCAAAAGCAACGAGCAGAACCCGATATCCCGGGCGCATTTGGCCCGTCCGAAATGCCTCATCGAGGGCTATCGGGATGGAGGCGGCCGACGTATTACCGCAATGCTGAAGATTGGTAAAAAACTTATTCATACCAATCCCGGCTTGCTCAGCGATAGATTTGATAATCCGCAGGTTCATCTGATGCGGGATGATCATATCGACTTCCTCGGGGGAGATATCATTCTGATCAAGTGTATCGAAGATCAGATGAACCATCCCTCGAGTCACGGATCGAATCAGGCAACTGCTGTCCCAGCGAATAAAATGAAGGGCATGCTCAACTGTTTGAAACGACGGCGGCTGGCGGGAGCCGCCCGCCGGTATGGACAACACTTCCCATCCCCGACCGTCCGCCCCGAGTGAGATGTGAAGGACACTTCGCCTTGGGTTTTCGCAATGCGTCAGTAGGATGGCACCAGCTCCATCCCCGTAAAGGACCGCCGCATTGGGGTCTTTGGGATTTATAAACCGAGATCGTGTTTCGGAGGCGATCAGCAGCACTGTTTTAGCTTGGCCACTCTGAATACTTGCGGCGGCCGATGCAAGTCCATAGAGAAATCCGGAACAGGCGGCATTCAGATCGAAGGCGGCTGCCGAAGCCGCTTGAAGCCGCTGCTGGACCCGGCATGCGGTCGACGGAATCAGCACGTCGGGGGAACTGGTCGCTACGATGATTAAATCAATTTCCGATGGCGTTATCCCGGCCGACTCTATCGCTTGTCGGGCGGCCGCTATGGCCAAATCGGAGGTCGCCTGGTCGGGAGCAGCGATGTGACGCTGGTGGATGCCCGTCCGGCGAACAATCCAGTCACGGCTGATCCCCAGCCTGTGTGCGAGCTGTTCGTTGCACAACATTCCTTCAGGAAGGTAGCTGCCTGTGCCGATGATATCTATGTTTCGGTACATTTCTGTCAAGAGCCCCAACCCACCGGTGCGTCTGTCAGGCGTACATAAGCTTCCTGGTATTTCTCCGTGGTCTGGCGGGCCACTTCGAGCGGCAGTTCTGGCGCTGGGGCTTTCTTGTCCCATTGGATGCTTTCCAGGTAATCCCGTACATATTGCTTATCAAAGCTGATGGGGGACTTGCCGGGTTCATAACCATCGACCGGCCAGAAACGGGAGGAATCCGGCGTAAACAGTTCATCAATGAGAACCAGCTTTCCATCGATGAGACCAAATTCAAATTTTGTATCTGCAATAATTATTCCTCGCTCGTAAGTATACGCGGCAGCATGGGTATACAGTGCCAGGCTGATATCACGCACCTGTTGAGCCAGTTCTGCCCCCAATAAGTCAACTGTTTTTTCATAGGCAATGTTTTCGTCATGCTCACCGATAGCCGCCTTGGTGGAAGGGGTGTAGATTGGCTCCGGCAATTTCTCGGACTGACGCAAGCCCGTCGGCAACGGGATATGGCAAACGGTCCCATATTGCTGGTACTCCTTCCATCCGGATCCGGCAAGGTACCCTCGGACAATGGCCTCCACAGGCAATGGGGTGGCCCTTTTAACCAACACAACTCGCTGCCTCCAGTAATCATAATCCCAGTCATCTTCGTAATACCAATCCATCCAATTTGGATCTGCATCAACGAGATGATTCGGGATAATGTGTTGGGTCTTTTCAAACCAGAAATTCGACATCTGGGTAAGTAGTTTGCCCTTACCAGGGATTGGTGTCGGCAGTACACAGTCAAAAGCCGATATCCGGTCGCAGGCTACGATCATGAGAAGCTTTTCATTGCCGACATCATAAATGTCTCGAACTTTTCCACGTTTCAGCAAACGATAGGATGATAAATTGGACCGATACACTGCATTCATAATTCGTTTCCTTATTCTTCTACCGTTCTCATCAGTTTCGGGTAATCCTCGACACTTCCATTGTCCATACAGCAGGTAATGACATCCAAGACGCGGCGGTTTTCGATCTCGTAAGCATCTTCAAACGCCCCGGCAGTTTGATTGCCCATCGCCAGAGAAAAAATCTCCTCTCTGGATTCCGGCATCAACAGCGAGCGGCAGCCTCTCAGAATCTCTCGTACAGCGTACGGAAGATCCACTGCCTTCAAAAATTTTTCGTCCACTGCAGTCAAATCACTGGCCCTTGCATGTATGGTTATTCTGCTCTAGTTCGATATTCATCTGGAATCTCAGTCATAGCGTTGGGTTATTGAGGAAGAGGCGTATCCACTGGCTGGCGGCAAAAAAAATAGGCCAGCGGACCCTTCCGGGTTCGCTGGCCTATTAATCGCCTGTCATCCGCTCGATTCACGAATCACGTGCAATTGATCTGCCAAATTGTCCTTATTGCAGGTATACGTTGAACAGGCACACTGTACCTCTTCGCTGTCGACCGCTTGTGAGTACTATTTTATTGGCAATTTCGATCGTGTCAAGTTTTTTTTGCCACCCTTTTTTTTAATTAATGGTTTTCCGATACACATTCAGGTGTACCGTCAAGGCTGAAAACGATAATTTTTTCTCCGGTTACCGTACTGATATCCGTATGCATACTCACGACATTTAACTGTAATATATCCTTTATGATGCTTTCCAGCAGTTGCCTGGCTTTTTCAATCAGTTCCCGCCGAACCTGTTTAATCAGCGTCCGGCCGGTGTCACCATTGTTGACTTTGGCCAACTGTTTTTCGGCCGGCGTCAGAACCCCCCGCAGGCGGATCAAGACCATATCTTCAAAAATAAATGTCCGGGCCTCCTTGGGGCCTCGTCCCATGTATTCCTTTTCAAATTGGATGATCGCCTCGCTGATCTCCGCTTCCAACTGACCTTTTGTCTTACTGCTCTTTGTCATCTATTCCCTTCAAATCTACAGCTAAACAAAATCATATTTGTATATCCACTTTAAGCAAATTATCGAAGAGCCTGCTTACACGCAATCTCGTGAATAGGCGTCTAAATCCATTGTGTTGTCTAATAAATCATATAGTACAGGAACAAAATTGTGCATGCAAGAGATTATTTTCAATCGCAAATTGGGCCAAAAGTTGCATGTTGTTGTACTGCATTGGCAAACCTCGAACACGCGGTTAATTATATTTCATGACAGTGTATTGGTGATCTGCTTTGCCGCCGAGATGCCGCTGGCCTTGGCCGGGCCTTGCGCGACCTCATTGATTTTGTCTTCAATTCCCATACACACCTTGTCTCTGGGCGCAAAAAAAGACGGCACACTGATGTACTGGCACCAATATGCCGTCTTAATTTTTGCCTTGCGTCGCAGTGTCAACTGGCCGGTCAAAGCCGGTGGTCAGGACGTTGATGTTCACCAAATATTTGAGCGGCGGCTTAACAGCACCGAAGATGTCAGCATTGACCGTCTCGCCCTTAAATCGTGCCAACAGTTCCGCACGCTCGGCTGCGGGCGTCTCGCCGGTAACCAAGCCCTGACTGGAGGGTTTTTTCATCCATTCAATGCTTCTCCCTTATTTTGTAATCTCAAAAGTTACCTCTGCATAGGAAGTAAATAATTGCCCAAGCATTTACAAACACAGGAAAATCCCTTCGGAAAAACGAATGATACAAGCAATTCATGATAATTTCAACCCTATTCCAGACAAAAACACACAAAAATCGTATCTGGATGCTGTGGACAGGGAAAACTTTTATTTTTCCAATCGCCCCCAGCACACCAGCGGCACCCCGGCCGTTTCCCAGTCGTCAAAACAGAACCTCGCCTGCAGGCGGTTCATGATGGAATCTGGACTTCCGTACACCTGTTTTTTACCC
>JBFZBE010000308.1:0-7243 GCA_041308685.1 Phycisphaerae bacterium | reverse complement strand
TGCGTGATTGCCAACCACGCTGAGGGTACCTTTGAACTCCTCCGTTACACTTTCGGAGGAGACCGCCCCAGTCAAACTGCCCACCTAGCACTGTTCCATGCCCGGATTCACGGGACACGGTTAGGCGACTAATATAGCGAGAGTGGTATTTCAACGATGGCTCTGTGATGCCCGGGAGCACCACTTCACAGCCTCCCACTTATCCTACGCACGATATACCAGGCGTCAATACCAGGATACAGTAAAGGTTCACGGGGTCTTTCCGTCTTGCCGCGGGTATGTAGTATCTTCACTACAACTACAATTTCACCGAGTCCGTCTTTGAGACACTGCTCCAGTCGTTACGCCGTTCATGCACGTCGGAACTTACCCGACAAGGAACTTCGCTACCTTAGGACCGTCATAGTTACGGCCGCCGTTTACCGGGGCTTCAGTTAGGAGCTTCGCCTTGCGGCTGACCCATCCCCTTAACCTTCCGGCACCGAGCAGGCGTCATTCTCTATACATCCACTTTACGTGTTAGCAGAGAACTGTGTTTTTGATAAACAGTCGCCAGAGCCACTTCTCTGCGCCCTCAGCATGCCTCTATCGAAATAAAAGCATCTGGAGGGACCCCTTATCGCGAACTTACGGGGTCAAATTGCCGAGTTCCTTAAAGACGGTTCTCTCGAGCGCCTTAGGATATTCTCCTCACCTACCTGTGTCAGTTTTAGTACGGTCACGCTGACATCAACCTGCAGCAGCTATTTCTTGGCATCTTCGACGATCACTTCGGCATCAAAAGCGGCCTGGCCCTTGCGGGACCCGCACGACTACTCACGGGATGATCTAAGAAAATGCGTCACTGCTTACGTCCGCCAACGTGGTGCAGGAATATTAACCTGCTACCCATCGTCTACGCCTTTCAGCCTCAACTAAGGGGCCGACTAACCCTGGGCGGATTTACCTTCCCCAGGAAACCTTAGGTTTTCGGCGAACAAGATTCTCACTTGTTTTATCGTTACTCATGCCGGCATAATCACTAACAGTCGCTCCACGGCTCGTTTCCGTACCGCTTCGATGCTGACTGCTACGCTCTCCTACCGCGTTATGATAAATCATAACACCCGCAGCTTCGGTATTCTGCTTATTCCCGTTCATTATCGGCACCCAACTGCTCGATCAGTAAGCTATTACGCACTTTTTAAATGGTGGCTGCTTCTAAGCCAACATCCTGATTGTCACAGCAATTGGACTTCCTTTATAACTGAGCAGAATTCTGGGACCTTAGCTGGCGGTCTGGGTTCTTGCCCTCTCGACCACGGACGTTATCGCCCGCGGACTGACTCCTGAGGTCCGCCTTATGGTATTCGGAGTTTGGTAGGGGTAGGTAGGCTGGTGGCCCCCTATCCCCAATCAGTAGCTCTACCCCCATAAGGTAGTACTCAAGGCTAGCCCTGAAGCTATTTCGGAGAGAACGAGCTATCTCCACGTTTGATTAGACTTTTACTCCTCTCCACAGCTCATCCCCTAACTTTTCAACGTTAGTGAGTTCGGTCGTCCAGGGACTTTTACATCCCCTTCCACCTGGCCATGGATAGATCACGTGGTTTCGCGTCTACCGCCTGCGACTGAATCGCCCTATTCAGACTCGCTTTCGCTGCGGCTTCGCACCTGAGGTGCTTAACCTTGCCACAAACGGTAACTCGCCGGCTCATTATGCGAAAGGCACGCAGTCACCCGTTCCCCAATGGGGCATAGGGCTCCTACAGCTGTGTAAGTACATGGTTTCAGGTCCTTTTAACTCCCTTAGTAAGGGTTCTTTTCATCGTTCGCTCGCGCTACTTTTCACTATCGGTTGTCGAGTAGTACTTAGCCTTGGAGGGTGGGCCCCCCAGCTTCACACGGAGTTCCACGAGCTCCGTGCTACTCTGGTACGCCAACAGTAACGGAGGGCAGTCACATTTGCTTACAGGACTTTCACCTTCTGTGGTCGGACTTTCCAGACCGTTCAACTGGTGCTGCCTTTGTAACTCCTTGTTGGCGCCCGCAACCCCAAGCCGAAGCTTGGTTTGGGCTATTCCGCTTTCGCTCGCCGCTACTTACGGAGTCTCGGTTGATTTCCTTTCCTGCAGGTACTGAGATGTTTCAGTTCCCTGCGTTGGCTTCACATGGCCTATACATTCAGCCATGGATGATAGAGGTCGGTTGCCCGCCTCTAACGGGTTTCCCCATTCGGACATTTCGGGATTAACGAATGCTAGACTTCTGCCCCGAACTTATCGCAGTCTGCCACGTCCTTCGTCGCCTCTCGACACCAAGACATCCCCCATGTACTCTTAGTAACTTGACCATATCAATCACAAATTGATAGGCCCATTCGCCATACTTCGACCGTTTCGCAGCGGTCAAAGTAAGTAGGTTTGGTGTTTGCTATAATAAGCGCTCATTCCAGAATCATTCTGTATTGTAAAATACAGACGTACTCTGAATTGTAGTATGTGTGTCGTACAGAATTGCTTCTGTATTCCACAACCCACAAATTATATCCACTATGTACTTGTCAAAGAGCTTTATCTGAAAAGGCATTCACGCCTCGTCATTCAACTCAATCTCAACTGGAGACGATGAGATTCGAACTCACGACCTACGGCTTGCAAAGCCGCCGCTCTCCCAGCTGAGCTACGTCCCCTTGGGATCGACTTTGGTTATCGAATCATCAATTGTCAATAATCAATAATCAATCGAAAATGGGCCCGGGAAGACTTGAACTTCCGACCTCACGCTTATCAGGCGTGCGCTCTAGCCAGCTGAGCTACGAGCCCGACTTGGTCCGCCGTAACCCGGCGTAACTCAGTGCTCTTGCCCGGCCCGTCGGCTCTCAAGACTCAACCCTAACGTCTCATTCTTTTCTCAAAGAGCAATAAAAAATGCCGCTGCTCATAAGGCGTCAGCGACATTTGCTGATAGACATAACACTCTAACACCAACCTTATGAACCGTCAAGTCAAAATTTTTATTTTTTCTAAAATTTTTGTCAAGACCCGCGTCATTTCGCTTTTCCCGCATACGACAGCCGCTTACACCAGCCGTCCCCTGCCATATCCGAGAGGGGATAGTTTACTCCGAACCTTGCTTGCGTCAATACTTTTTTGTAAAAAAATTACAAAATTTTAGCAATTTCTTTAAGTCTTTTAATAATAAATACTTATACAACACAAAAAGAACGATTACCAACAAAAATCTTTTCCTGAACGACAATTTCGGCTACATTGACCACAACATTGTCATAAAAGGACGACATAAATGCAGACAAAAATTATCATCTTATTGGCCGCCGGGGTACTCTTCTGGACGGCCTTGGCGGGCTTTTTATACACCGTAATCAAGTTGCGGCCGCGGCAGGACAGCGACCTGGATATGTATGATGTGGAATTGGAGGACACTCACCCCATCCTGACACGCTACAACAAATGGCGAAATATCTGGCTTTCGGCCATCTTTATCGCCATGCTGCTGCTGTTTGCGGCCATCGCCATGTGATGCCCCCTGCCGTATCACGGGCATCTTGCCCGTGAAATCCTCTCCAACGGCATCCATCCGCCGTTACTTCTGCAAGCGTATCTTCACGCTCTTTGCGTGCGCGTCCAGTCCTTCGATCGTTGCCAATCGCACAATATCATCAGCGGCCTGCGCCAACTGCTGCGGCGTATAGGAAATAATGCTCGATGATTTGACAAAATCATTGCTGGTAACGGCGCTGAAGTATTTGCTGGTCTGCCGCGTCGGCAGCGTATGGCTGGGTCCGGCCCAATAATCACCCACGGCCACCGGCGTGCTGTCGCCGATGAAAATCGCTCCGGCATTGGTCAGCTTTTCGGCGATCGCGGCGCTCTGATCGCCGCACTGCACCTGCAAGTGCTCGGCGGCAAAGTCATTGGCAAACGCGATCACCGCTTCCATTGACTCCAATACAACAACGCCGCTGTAAAGCTTCAGACACTTGGCCGTCGCTTCCGCCCGCGCCAATTGCGGCGTCTGCTTTTCCAGCTCGGCCAGCACGTTTTTGGCAAATGTCGGCGAATCCGTAACGACCACGCCGGCGCCGGGGTCATGTTCGGCCTGACTGAGCATATCCGCGGCCACCCACGCCGAATTGGCCTGGTCATTGGCGACGATCAGCACATCGCTGGGGCCGGCGAACGAATCCATATCGACCAGTCCGAAGACCTCTTTTTTAGCCAACTGCACCACATCGTGGCCGGGGCCGACGATCTTATCGACCTTGCGGATTGTTTGCGTCCCCCACGCCAATGCCGCCACCGCCTGCGCGCCGCCGAGCCGATAGACCTCGGTAATGCCCAATTCACAGCACAGGCCCAGGATGACCGGATGGATGCCGCCCTGCCACCGCGGCGGCGAAACAACGACGATCTCTTTAACACCGGCAACCTGCGCCGGGATGGCCGTCATCATCACCGTGCTGGGCAAGGGCGCACTGGCGCCGGGGATACACAGGCCGACACGGCCAAGCGGCGTATAGCGAATGCCGGCGCTGCGGTTTTTGTCGCCGATGAATATCTCGGATTGATAGCGGCGGATGTTTGCAATGGCCTTGCGGAGCGTGGCCAGCAGCGCCGCGTCAAGCCCGGCGTGCGCGGCCTTGAGGGCGGCCTGCGGGATGCGAAACTCCGACGCCGACAGCTTGACCTTGTCGAATCGCTCGGTGTACTCGGCCACGGCCGCATCGCCGCGCTGGCCGACTTCGGCGACGATCTGCCGCACCGTCGCGGCCAACTCGGCCTTGGCCTTGAGGAATTCGCTCATCGAATGCTCGCGCCGCAGCCGCTGCAGCTTGCCCTCAAACCCCGGCTCACTGGAGACCATCAATAGATCAGCAAAGCTGTTCATGATCCATTTTCCTTTGACATTGACAATCGACGATTTGAAATCGACAATTGTCATTCGTCAATCGTCAATTCATTTAGGGTGTAAAGTTGCCGTGTGTAAACGTCCGCGTCGCGCGGCGCAGCAGCAGATAATTCTTCCCCGCGTACTGCGTCATCACGCCGGAAACTATATACCGCTGTCGGCCGGGTGTGCGTGTGGCCGCACGCAGCACCTCCTCCAGCGGCTTGCACGCCAGCAGCTCAAACGTCCCCTCGCCGACATTCTGGCCGAAAGCGTCCGCCTTAAACTCCACAACAGCCCCCGTCGCCTGCACCAGTCCCGTACGCCCGATCAGATTGCGATCGCCCGTTACAACAACCAGCTCATTGAGCCGCTTCAAATCGGGAATGGCGTTTTTCTGGATCATCTGCAAAATCTCCGTCGGCAAGACGGACTCTTTTTCTTTTTCGGCCGCAGGCGCGGACTCTTGCGGCGCAGGGGCTTCGGGCTGCGCGTCCGGCTGCTCCTTCAACGGCAAAAAGTACAGGCAATACAGATAATTTTTCCCGCGATGTTCCGTCACCACCGCCCACACCCGCACCTCCAGCGGCGCAGCGTCCTTGACAAGCCCTGCCATCTGCTCCAGCGTCGAACACGGCAAGAGCAACACCCCTTTATCGGAAGGCATCTGCCCCTTGCCGTCGGTGATCGGCTCTTGCGTTGTAAACACCCAACCCTTCCCATCACCGCTTTGGACAACCTGCCCTTCGGCGCCGGCGACCAGATACCCTTCCTCAACCGCCCGCCCCTTCTGCGGCGCAGCAACCGCCGCCCCAAACACCGCCATCAGCAACAACACACTGTATCTCTGTTTCATCACAACATCGCTTTCGTTTTCTTTATCCACAGATTACACAGATTAAATCAGATGAAGGAAATAATGAATTCTAAATTTTGAATTAAGAATTATAAATTCAAAATTAAAAATTCTCCTCTGTGAACTCTGTATCCTCTGTGGCAAAATCATTTTTTTTACCGCCCTTTTTTGGCCAGGTTCAGCAGGCCGCCGGCCAGCAGGATGTCGCGGTCGCGCTGCGACAGCGCCAGCTTGCCTTTGAACTCTGCGCCGGTGGTCGTGTTGACAACCGTTACCTCCTCCAGCAGCCGCAGCGCATTGAGCAGCCCCGCAACACGCAGCCCGTCGCCGACGCTGACCTTGGCATAGTCCGCCGGTTCGGCAAACTCGATCGGCACGATCGCAAAGTTGATCAGATTGGCCTTGTGGATACGCTCGATGCTCTTGGCCACCACCGCCCGCACGCCCAGATACATCGGACACAGCGCCGCGTGTTCGCGGCTGGAACCCTGCCCGTAGCTTTCGCCGGCCACCACCACCCCGCCAACGCCCTGCTGCTTGAGCGCCAAAGCCCGCTCGGCAAACGTCGGCTGGCCTTCCTCGTTAAAGCAATTGAACACATACTTGGCATACAGCGGCACATTCGAGCGATACTTCAAAAACGCCCCAGCCGGCATAATATGATCCGTCGTGATCTTATCGCCGCAGACCAAAAGCGTCTGCGCCTCCAGATCCGCCGGCAGCGGTTTGGGCGATTCCGGTACGACGATCGTCGGCCCGCGCACCACCGTTACCTGTCCGGCCTTATCCGGCGGCAGCGGCTTATCGATCATCGAATCGTCAATCATAAACTCCCGCGGCAGCTTGATCGCCGGATACCGCAGCCCGATAAGCTGCTTGAGGTCGCGCGGGTCGGTGATCTCGCCCATGATCGCCGAGGCCACCGCCGTCTCCGGGCTGACCAGATAGCACTGATCGCCTTTGGTTCCGGTGCGCCCGGCAAAATTGCGGTTGAACGTCCGCAGTGTAACCACGCCGTCGGCGGGCGAACAGCCCTGCCCGATGCACGGCCCGCAGCCGTTCTCCAGAATCCGCGCCCCGGCGGCGATCAATTTGGCCAGCATCCCGTTTTCGGCCAGCATCTGCAAGACCTGACGGCTGCCCGGCGCAACGGCAAACTCCACGCCCGCATCCGTCCGCCGGCCGTCCAGCACCGTCGCGGCCAGCGCCATATCGGTATAGCTCGAATTGGTGCAGCTTCCGACGATCACCTGGGCGACCTTGCGTCCGGCAATCTCCGAAATCGGCTGGATGTTGTCCGGCGACGAGGGACAGGCCGCCATCGGCACAATCTCGGACAGATTGAGCGGAATCACCCGATCATACGCCGCCTCGCCGTCGGCGGCCAGCGGCTGGTACTCGTGGCCGCGACCCTGTGCCTCCAGAAACGCCTCGGTCATTGCGTCACTGGGAAAAACGCTCGTTGTTACGCCCAACTCAGCGCCCATATTCGTGATC
>JBFZBE010000307.1:0-5906 GCA_041308685.1 Phycisphaerae bacterium | reverse complement strand
TACACGAATTTCAGCGGTTGATTGATAATCGCTACGGACAGCGCGATCGTCAGCGAGGTACGCCTGCGACTTTTATGTGGCTGATCGAAGAAGTCGGTGAACTGGCAACGGCATTGCACGGCAGCGATTTTGCCAACAAAGAGGAAGAGTTTGCCGACGTGCTGGCGTGGCTTTGTACGCTGGCCAATATCAACGATGTGGACTTGGAAAAGGCGATTCAGAAATACACCTCCAATCGCGTCGAAGGATTCAAATAAGTGCAAAGGACAGGTCATGACGGCCTGTCCTTTTTTTTAATAGTGATTTTTTCAAGGAGAAGACCATGTCATTACTCAGTGAATTCAAAGCGTTTGCGATGCGCGGCAACGTGCTGGATATGGCCGTCGGTATCATTATCGGCGGGGCATTCGGCAAGATCGTCAGTTCGCTGGTCAGCGATGTGATTATGCCGCCGATCGGGCTGCTGCTGGGCAAGGTGGATTTTAAGGATTTGGCATTTACGCTTAAAGATCCTGTTTTGGATGAAGCGGGCAAAGAAGTTTCAGCGGCGGTTCTGTTGCGTTACGGAATGTTTATTGATAATGTTGTAACGTTTGTCATCATTGCTTTTTCAGTGTTTATGCTGATTAAGGCGATGAACTCGCTGAAACGAAAAGAAGTTGCCCCGCCGGCCGCACCGGTGGTTCCGCCGCGTCAAGAAGTGCTTTTGGAAGAAATCCGTGACGCCCTGCGCAGCCGCTGATTATTGTGGGCCGAGTGAATAGAGTGTATAGCCGCGCGGGTCAAATTCAGTAATAAGCCGACGGATATCCTCAATCGTGATCGCGCGGATGTGTTCGACATCCTGTGCGACCGACAGATATTCGCTGCGATAGACCCAGTTAAAGCCCAAGCTGACCAGTCGTCCCATGGGCTGTTCGCTTTTGAGCACGATAGAGCTGAGGACTTTGTTGCGGGCGGCGGTCAGTTCGCTTTCTTCAACACCGTCTTTGGCCAGCGATTCGAAGATGCCGTTGAGAATGCCCTCCACCTGCCCGGCGTTCCGCGGGTCGCAGCAGACGTAGCTGCACAACGCCCCCGTGCCGTCCATCGAGGCCAAATCCATCATCGCCGTATCGGCGATCGCCGGATCGACCAGCGACCAGAAATACCGCGATCCGCTGGCGTCGCCGACGATCACGCTGAGCAGTTTGGCCGCATACCAGCGGTCGTCCTGCATCGACACCGACGGACTGTATAAGGCGACGTGCCGCCGATTGAGATTGTCTTTTTTATCGTGGTGTTTTTGCGGGCGGGATTGATGGCCGGGCAGGTCGCGGCCGACCTGTTCGGGCGCCCAGCGTCCGCATTTTTTCTCGGCCAACTTGCAGATCGTCTCAAAATCCACATTACCGCAGCAAGCCAGCGTCATATTGTTGGGGGCGTAGCGCCGCGTGAAGTATTCGCGCATCTGGCCGCTGGTCAGGGCGGTGATGCTTTCGACCGAACCGAGCACGCTGTTGCCGCAGGGGTGAGCGCCGAAATACAGCTCGCGCCCGCGGTCGAACACCAGAAAATCCGGCATATCCAGATACATTGCGATCTCTTCGAGGATGACCTGCTTTTCCATATCAAAATCATCCTGCCGCAGCGACGGCCGCATCAACTGCGTCCAGACCTCTGTAACCGCCTCCAGATATTCCGGCAGCACGGCGGCGTAATAGACGGTGTTTTCTTCGCTGGTAAAGGCGTTGAACTTGGCGCCCAGCCGGTCGAAGGCCTCGTTGACTTCCAATGCCGAAAGCCCATCGGTGCCCTTGAACATCATGTGTTCCAGAAAGTGCGATACGCCGCTGACGGCGGGCGTTTCATCGCGTGAGCCGGTGCGGATAAAGAAGCCAACCGCTGCCGATTGGGCGTTGGGGTTGAGTTCACCGATGACCGTCAGGCCGTTGTCAAGCTGTCTGTGTTTGAATTCCATAGCGATTAAACCTGTATTTCTTTGGGGCCGATGGTAACGGCGGTGAAGGTTTCAAACGGATGCGCCTGCAAAAACGCTCCAATGGATGCGACGGTCAGCTTTTCGATGGCCTGGCGGATTTCCTCCAGCGGACGGACGCGCCCCAGCAGGAAATAATCGCCCGCGATACCCGCGGCCCGCGAACCGGACGATTCGCTCTGCATAATCAGCGAGCTTTTGAGGCCGACCTGTGTGCGCTGCAGTTCATCGGCGGTGATGCCGTCTTTGAGCCGCTGGAACTGCTCCCAGGTAACGTCCAGCGTCTGCTGGGCCTTGTCGGGCGTGGTTCCGGCATAACAGGATACGCCCGCCCAGTCCCGCAGGGTATGATACCGTGCGCCGACGGCGTAGCACAGGCCGCGTTTTTCGCGCACCTCGGTGAACAATCGGCTGCTCATACTGCCCGACAGCACCGTAACGGCGGCCATTGTTTCATAATAATGCCCCGCCGAGATCGGCGGAATGGCGGTCATCAGGCCGATATGCACCTGTGCGCCGTCGTTGGGAGTGTGCGTATAAGAAATCGTTTTGGGCGTCGGATCGACCGCTTTGTGCTGTTGCGGCGTCAATCTGCCGAAGTACTTTTCGAGCTGACGGCAGACCTTGTCGAAATCGTAACAGCCCGCAATGGAAAAGATCATCCGCGATGGGTCGCGCAATTGCGCAGCGATCGCGGCGCATCGGACGGCGGTCATCGCCTCCAGCTCTTCGGTTTTTCCCTGTCCGGGACGCCCCAGCGGATCGGGGTAGTACTGCTCGTGCAGCAGCATCATCACTTTGGATCGCGGGTCGTCGTCCATCGCGGCCAGTTCCTGAACGGCCAAATCGCGCGCCGGCTCAAACTGGTCGGCGCACAGGGCGGGCGCAAGCAAAATATCGGCGAACAGTTCGATCGCCGGTTCCAGATTGCCTGCTTCCAGAGCGCCGCTGAGTGTCAGATGGTTGGTGTTGACCGATGCGCTGTGATGAATGCCCAGTCCATCCAGAGCATCGATAAGCTGGCGGCTGGTGCGTGTTCCTGCCCCGCGAAACAACCAGTCGCACAAGATCGATCCGGCACCGCCGCAGCCGTCCGGCAGCAGAGCCGCGCCGCCGGGCGTGAGCAGATTAAACGAGACCGAGCGGACATAATCCATCCGTTCGCCCAGAATTACAAGGCCGTTGGAAAGCCGATGCATGTCTAATGATGTCATTTTTTAGAGTTCTTAGTTCGTAGTTCGTAGTTCGTAGTTTGTAGAAATCGTCAATCGACAATAGTCAATTTTATGCCACCGCGGTTTCGGTTTCTTCGTCTTCGGTCTGGCTTCCGTCAAACTGGACGCTGATGCGTTTGCTGACGCCCTGCGTCTGCATCGTGATGCCGTACAGCACATCGGCGATGCTCATCGTCCGCTTGGAGTGCGTGATGATGATAAACTGCGATTGGGCCTGAAATTCCTTGACGATCAGGTTGAACCGCTCGTTGTTGGCCTCGTCCAGCGCCGCGTCCACTTCGTCCAGCACACAGAAGGGAGAGGGTTTGCTCTTGAAGACCGCAAACAGCAGGGCGATGGCCGTCATGGTCTTTTCGCCGCCGCTGAGCAAACTGATCGTGCGGGTTTCCTTGCCGGGCGGGCGGGCGACGATCTCGATGCCGCTTTCCAAGACGTCTTCCGGGTTTTCGAGAATGACATCGGCCTTGCCGCCGCCGAAAAGTTTTCGGAAGAGTTGCTGGAAGTTCATCCGCACCTGCTCAAACGTAACCTCAAATTTCTCTTTGCTTTCCTTGTTGATGCGTGCGATGAGCTGCTCAAGCTGGCCTTTGCTCTGGTTGAGGTCCTCGACCTGAGCGGCCAGAAATTCATACCGTTTTTCCAGCTCATCCTGCTGGCCGATGGCATCGACGTTGACGTTGCCCAGCCGCTCGATCTTGCCGCGCAGCTCGGCGATCTCCTCGCGCACCAAGTCCCAATCCACATCGTCGTCACGGAACGATGCATAGGCAGCAGCCAGCTCAATCTGCAATTCTTCTTTGACGCGCTGCGTGAGGTCTTCTTCCTTGACCTGAAGCTGGCTCAGTTCCAGTTCGAGCTTGTGGACATTTTCTTCAACCATCGCCTGCTCCTCGCGCTGTTGGCGGAGCAGGGTTTCGTTCTGCTTGCGCTCGGTGGAAATCCGCTCGGCGGTCTGATGCAGTTCTTTGCTGTGTTTCTGCGCCAGTTCTTTTTCGCTGAACAATTCCGAGACCGACGCCTCGGTCGCCAGAATCGTCCGCTCGGCCTGTACGGACTGGTCATCGCAGGCCAGCGCCTCGGTGCGCGCCGATTCGATGGCCATACGGCTGTGCTGAAGCTGGCTTTGGATCGCCCCGATGCGCTGCCGGATGGACTTTTGCTGTTCCTGGATTTGTCCGAGCCGGATGCGTGCCTCGGTCAGTTCGGAATTGCGGCTCTGCTGGATGCGGCGCTCCTCGTCAAACCGCGCCTGCAGCGATGCGATGTGGGCGTTGCGCTGGCGGTTGACTTCTTCCAGCTCGGTCAGCTTGCTTTGCGATTGCCGCTCGGTGTGGACGGACTGCTGAATTTCATCCTCCAGCATTCGAATTTCATCGGCGATGACCGGCTGTTCATCCATCAGCCGCTTGATGTTCGATTCCAATATCCGCAACTGCGAATCGGCGTCCACTTTTTCGGTGTTGGCCTCATAGATGCTGGTGCGCAGCTCTTTGCACAGACCGGACAGGTGTTCATTTTTGTGTTCGGTCTCTTCGAGCATCGTCTCGTGGCCGCGAATCTGGCTGTGGATGTCCTCCAGTTCGGCCTCAAGCTGCAGGATGCGGCTTTTACGCGAGATCAAGCCGGCGTTCTTGCCGACCGTGCCGACCGTCAGTGTACAGCCGCCGCCAAAGACCTGTCCGGACGGTGTAACAAAGCGGTAATCGCTGCCCAGTCGCACGGAAAGCTCCATCGCCGTATCCAGCGACGAGACCAACAGGGTCTTGCCCAGCAAGTGCCAGACCAGCGGGGCAAAACGGCTGTCAAACCGCACAAACTGCACCATCCGCCCCAACACGCCGTCGCAGTCGGACACATCGGCACTGTCGGCAAACGGCGTCAGCTTGTCCAGACACAGCACGCGAATACGGCTGTCCAGCGTTTTCTGCACATCCGCGTCCTGCAAAAACGCCCCGGTGCTGCTGATCAGGAGCGCATCGGCCAGTCCTTCCAGCGCTGCCTCGACGGCCTGTGCGTACTCGGCCTGTGCGATGACCGCATCGGCGACGATGCCGTCGATGTAGTCGCGGCGGGCGTTCTTGCCGGTCAGGATGTCTTTAAGTGATTGGCTCAAGCCCTGCTTGCGGTTTTCCATATCACGCAGGACATTCAGTTCGCTGGCGACGGCGGACCGCTGCTGTTTGCAGGCGGCGATTTCGTCGATGAGCCGGCCGCGCTGGTCGCCGATGGCGTCCATCTCGGCGCGTTTGGCGTCCAGCGTGTTCTGCAATTCCGACAGAACCGAGCGAATGTCTTCCAGCTTGGCCTGATACTGCGCTTTGTCGGTCAGCCAGCCGGACAACTGCTGAGCCGTCTGCGAGGCCTTGCCGTCCAGACGAATTTTTCGGCCGGACAGGTTGTTGCGGTAATTGCTCAAGCTCTGGATTTCGTTGTGCAGTTGGGCGGTGCGGCGGACGATGTCGATGATGCCGGACTTTTCGTCTTCCAACTCGGCCTGCAGGTCGGCGCAGCGGGCGTTAATGTCGGCGATGGCGGCCTGCGCCTGTTCGACCTCAAACTGCCCGTCGGTCAACTGCTGCTGGTTGTGTTCCAGCGACTGCTGGCACTGTCCCATCTCCGCCGAAAGCTGCTGGGTCTGTGCGGTCAGTTTCTGCGCCTGTTCGGCGGCGTTTTTCTTGCGGTCGGCCAGCTCG
>JBFZBE010000306.1:0-4670 GCA_041308685.1 Phycisphaerae bacterium | reverse complement strand
TAAGAGTATTAATTTGGTTATCGTTGGATTCCGGATAGCTTCCGAAATCCGCCTTGAACATTTCCAAGCCGGAGTTGATGGCGTGGAACTGGGCGCGCTGCTGGATGTCCTTGGCGCGGTCTTTGACCATCGACAGGGCCGGCACGAGCAGGCCGATGAGCAAGGCGATGACGGCCATCACCGTCAGCAGTTCGACAATCGTAAAGCCGTTGTTGTGTTGCGTACGTTTCATTGGTTTTGTCCTTTCAAATTCTTTTAGCCACAGATTAACACAAATTAGTTCACAATTATTTTAGCTTCCAGCGTCCAGAAACCAGCATCCAGAAAGACAATCTCGCGCCTTTTTCGGCGGCTGGAAGCTGGCGGCTGGCCGCTTTTTACATCAACACCTGTATCATCGTGACCATCGGCATAAACATCGCCAGGACGATCGTGCCGACGATGCCGCCCAAAAACACGATCATCAGCGGTTCGAGCATACTCATCAAGGCCGAGACCAGCACGTCGGCGTCCTCGTCGAAATTGTCGGCCACCTTCATCAGCATCTTGTCCAGATCGCCCGTTTCCTCGCCGACGTCCACCATATTGACCACGATGGCGTCCACCGTCTTGGACTGCCGCAGCGGGTTGGCGAACGTATCGCCCTGCCGGATGGCGCTGTGTACCTTGCCGAGCATCTTGGCATAGACCTCGTTGCCGCTGGTTTCACGGGTGATATTGAGCGCCTCGAGGATCGGCACGCCCGCGCTGATCAGCGTGGCCAGCGTGCGCGTCCAGCGGGCGACGGTCGTCTTGTACACCACCTGCTTGAGCACCGGCAGCCGCAGCGTGATCCAGTCAATCGCGTAGCGGCCGTTCTGGAACTGCTTGACCAGCCGGAAGATCGCCATCAGAATAAACGGAACCGTCGCGACCATACCGGCGTTCAGACCCTTGCGCCCTTTGAGCCAGTCGCTGGCCGCCAGCAGCCCGCGCGTCAGCCCCGGCAGTTTGGCTTTGCCGTCGCTCATGTCCTTGAGCACCTCGGCAAACGTCGGGATCACAAAGATCATCAGCCCCATCACGATCACAAACGCCACAAACAGCACCACCACCGGATAGACCATCGCGCCTTTGACCTTGGCCTTGAGCTTTTCGCTCTTTTCCATAAAGTCGGCCACGCGGTTGAGGATCACGTCCAATACGCCGCCCACCTCGCCGGCGGCGACCATGTTGACAAACAGCTTGTTAAAGCAGCGCGGGTACTTGCCCATCGCCTCCGACAGCGTCGCGCCGCCTTCGATATCCTCGGCCACATAGCCGATGATGCGCTTGAACGGGCCGGGCTTTTCCTGCTCTTCCAGGATGCGCAGCGACCGCAGTATCGCCAAACCGGCGTCCTGAAGCGTCGCCATCTGGCGGGCAAACTGCGTTACTTTTTTGAGTTTGACCTTGGCTTTGGTGCCGCGCCGGCGGGGCGCAGCGGCGACGGCCTGCGCCTTGACCTTCTTGCCCTCGTTCTGGGCGCGCACCTTGGTCGGAAACAAGCCCTTGTTGCGGATCTTGCTGATGGCCTCTTTGCTGCTGAGGGCCTCGATCTCCGCTTTGACTTCTTTACCGTTCGAATCCAGCGCTATGTATTGGAAAACCGGCATAATGCAACCCTTTCCATTGTATATTTCCAATTTCCTATTTCCTATTTTGAAATCGGAAATTTGAAATTTGAAATAGGCAATAAACTACTCTTCCGCCGCCAGCGTCTCGCGGACGACCTCTTCGATCGTCGTGGTCCCGTCGTAAATCGCCACAAGGCCGTTCTCACGCAGCGTACGCATCCCGTTGCGCCGCGCCGCCTCGCGCAGGACTGAGGTCGAGGCGTGGTTCATCACCAGGTCGCGCAGCTCATCGTTGAACGCCATAATCTCAAATAACCCCAGCCGCCCGCGGAAGCCCGTGTTGTTGCAGTTCTCGCAGCCGCGCCCGTAATAAAATTTCTTATCGCCGACGTTTTCGGGCTTCAGCTCCAGTTCAAAAAGCTGCTCTTCGGTCGGCGTATAGGCGGTCTTGCAGTGCAGACAGATACGCCGCACCAGCCGCTGGGCGATGATCCCTTCCAGCGTGGCCGTGATCAAAAACGGCTCCACCCCCAAATCCAAAAGACGCGCGATCGAGCTGGGCGCATCGTTGGTGTGCAGCGTCGTAAACACCAAGTGGCCGGTCAGCGACGCCTGGATCGAGATTTCCGCCGTCTCCAGGTCGCGCACCTCGCCGACCATACAGATATCCGGGTCCTGACGCAAAATCGAACGCAGGCACTTGGCAAACGTCAGCCCGATATCCGGGCGGATCTGCACCTGGATCATCCCGTCAATGTCGTATTCGACCGGGTTTTCCGTGGTGATGATCTTGGTGTCAATACCATTGAGCTCTTTGAGGCACGAATAAAGCGTCGTCGTCTTGCCCGAACCGGTCGGACCGGTTACGATGACAATGCCGTTGGGTTTTTTGATCAGCGCGTGCACCATATCCAGATCGCGGTCGCGCAGGCCGATCATATCCAGCCGCAAATCCACCTGCGAGCGGTCCAATACACGCAGCACCACGCTTTCGCCGAACATCGTCGGCAGAATGCTCACACGCAAGTCCACCGGGTTGCCGCCGACCACCAGCGGAATACGGCCGTCCTGCGGCAGCCGACGCTCGGCGATGTCCAGGTTGGCCATAACCTTGATACGGCTGCTCAGCGCCATCGCGATGTGCCGTGGCGGCGGAACCATCT
This sequence comes from Phycisphaerae bacterium, assembly GCA_041308685.1. Taxonomy (GTDB): domain Bacteria; phylum Planctomycetota; class Phycisphaerae; order Sedimentisphaerales; family Anaerohalosphaeraceae; genus T3Sed10-213. The sequence continues at coordinate 1,912 of JBFZBE010000306.1, read as the reverse complement.
CGTACAGCACGCCGTCGATACGATAGCGCATCTTGTATTCATTCTCGAACGGCTCAAAATGAATGTCCGAGGCCTTGTCGCGGATCGCCTGCAGCAGCACCAGGTTCAGCAGCTTCTTAACGCCGGTCGAATCGGCCATCTCTTTCAGGTCGTCCAGGTCGATGCTCTGGTCGCGGCCTTTGAACTGTGTGAGCGTCTTGTCGCCCTCGATCTCGCCGATCAACTCATTTAAGCTGGAATCCTCTTCTTTATAATACTTATCCAGGGCCGTTGTGATCGAATCGCCGTCGGTAACCTTCGCCTCCACCGCAAACCCCATCAGCGTACTGAGGTCGTCGGTCGCGCGAAAGTTGTCGGCGCTTTCCATCGCCACGGTCAGCCGATTGCGGGATTTATCATACTGGACAGGAATGATCCGGTAAGTGCGTGCCATTTGCGCCGGCACAACATCCAAAGTCGCCTTCGGGATTTCCATCCCATCAATATCGACAAACTCCATCCCGCGCTGCCCAGCCAGAGCGATCTGAAGGTCGCGCTTCTTGACCAGGTTCATTTCCAGTAGAACTTGACCCAGCTTGACCTTATTGCCCTTGTCAACCTTTTCCTTCTGGGCAACCAACGCCTCATGCACCGTCTCCCGCGTCAAAAGCCCCATCTTAATTAAGATACGGCCAAGTGAACGTCCCTTTAACTCGATTACAGGAGGTATTTTTGCCATTTTTCGGTACTCCTCGCCTTGCACACACAAGGATGAAGCTTTCCTAACAGTTTATACGGACGATAACCGCTAAAATCAAATCTAAATTTTCATGGACACTTGGTATAATAAACAATTTATAGGCCATATTTCCGCATTGAACAGGGTTTATGAGCTTTTAAAGAATTACTCACGACGCTTTTAAGGTTTGATTTGAACCAACGCGGAAGAAAAAAATTAAAAATTAGTTCAAAATTAAGATAGACACTTGGTATATAAAACAAAACCAAACCTTACTTCACCAACAATAAAGGCAAAAATCAGGACAAAAAAAATTTAAATCTTCTTTCCTAACTTTTACCTTTTTACTTTTACCTTTTAACTTGTCTTCAGCACCGGGCCATACTCTTCTTCGAGCTTCTTTTTGGCCTTTAATGACGTTCCAGCTCTCTTTTCTGCTTTTTCCATCATTTCGCCTGGGTTTCTGGCCTTATCGAGAACTTCTTCCAGATCGATCAGGTCTTTATCGTACAGTTCCCACAAGTGGTCGTCCAGAAGCTGCATCCCAAGGTTTTTACCGATCTGGATGCTGGACTCAATACGATACACCTTGTTTTCGCGGATGAGGTTGGAAATAGCCGGCGTAACGACCATGAACTCGTAGGCCGCCACACGCCCGCCACCCCGCCGCGGACAGAGCGTCTGGCTGAGCACCGCGATCAGGTTGGTGCTAAGCTGCACGCGGATCTGTTCCTGCTGACTGACCGGGAAGGCGTCGATAATACGGTTGACCGTCCCCTGACAGCCGGTCGTGTGCAGCGTGCCGAACACCAAGTGGCCGGTTTCGGCGGCGCTGACGGCCGCTTCCATCGTCTCCAGGTCGCGCAATTCGCCGACCAGAATCACGTCCGGGTCCTGACGCAGCGCACGCCGCAGCGCCTCGGCAAACGACGGCACATCCAAGCCCACCTCACGCTGCACAATGACCGATTTTTTGTGGCTGTGGTAGTATTCGATGGGTTCCTCGACCGTGATGATATGCCGGTCGAGCGTTTCATTAATGTAGTTGATCATGGCCGCCAGCGTGGTCGTTTTACCGGAGCCGGTCGGCCCCGTGACCAAAAACAGGCCGCGCGGACGACGGCACAGCGACGCACAGACCTTCGGCAGACCGATTTTTTCCAGACTCAACACTTCCGACGGAATCAGACGCAA
>JBFZBE010000305.1:0-5805 GCA_041308685.1 Phycisphaerae bacterium | reverse complement strand
CTTCACCACCGGCTATTCTATTACGTCCCTTCGGGACTTTTCAGCTCCAACAAAAACGCCCATCTATCTATTCACCGGAAGAACCAAAAATTCAAAAATCATTAAGAAATAAACCCGTCTTGTCTTCCCTTCCAATTTAATCGCCCATCGTCAATTTACTTGATCGTCTCATCCACCGGCTCTTTGGCCAGTTCGCTCATGCGCATCACGTCGATCGCCTTGCGCGGCGGGACGGTAACGGCTACGCCCATCCGCCCCAGCTCGCTGGAGACATCCGGCTGGTCGGGGTTGAGCTCAAAGCTGCGGCGCAGGGCGCCTTCGGCGCGGACGCGGTCGCCGCGGCGCAGATAGAAGTAGCCCAACTGCTTGTGGATCGCAGCGTTCTGTGGGTCCAGCTCGGCGGCCTGATTGTAGCATTGCTGGGCATAGTCATACATCGCCTCGCGCTGAAACGCCCGCCCCAGCATCATCGACACATCCGCGCTGATCGAGGCCTGCTGGATGTACATCTGCGCCAGCGAGGCCGCCCGTGCGGGGTCCTTGCGGTCCTGCATCAGCCGCACCATCGAGGCCTGCACCCGCCGATGCTTGGGCGCAAAGCCCATCGCGACGTTGTAATGAAACTCCGCGCGCTCGTAGCTGCCTTCCTGATGATAGATCCGCCCCAGCTCGTAATGGGCTTCGGGGTTTTCGTACCGCGTGTCGATCGCGCTTTGCAGCACGGCCTTGCGCGAAGAATCCACGGGGGTCTGCACTATTTCTTTTTGACAGCCCGCCAGAGCCAGCACCGCCGCTGTGGTCAGTAACGCCGTAATCGCCATCCGTATCATACGTTGCCTCCATACATTAAAAATTCTAAATTTTAAGCATTAAATTCTAAACACATTTAAAAATAAAAAAAACTAAGCTCTCAAATCCGTTCATTTTTGTTTTCTTTTTTTCACTTTCTCTTATTGATCTTGTTTAAGATTTAGTGCTTAGGATTTATGATTTTTCACTAAATGTCCAGATTCTGCACTTCCAGTGCGTGTTCCTGGATGAAGGTGCGGCGTTTGTCCACGTCGTCGCCCATCAGGATGCTGAACAGCCGGTCGGCCTCGCCGGCGTCTTCCATTCGCACTTTCAGCAGCGTCCGCTTGGCCGGGTCCATCGTCGTTTCCCAAAGCTGCTCGCTGTTCATCTCGCCCAGACCTTTGAAGCGTTTGATCTCCATATCCGTCGAGCCGATCTGCCGGATCGTCGCGGCGATCGCATCCAGCGCGGCGACGGGGTGCTTTTGCCCGCCCGAAACGACCTCAAACCGCGTGGGCATATCCTCGCCGGAAACGGTCTTTTGGGCTTTGAGCAGATAATCGCGCCAGTCCAGGCCGTAATCGGCCGCCAGCCGCTCGGTGATCTCGTTGAGCCGAAAGACCTCGTGCAGCTCCTCGGCCAGCAGGGTGTCGTCCTTTTGCGCCGCGTCGCTTGCGGCACTGAGTTGATGCACCTCGGTCAGCCGTTTTTCAAAACTGTCCTTGTCGTAGAAGAACTCGCTTTGCCCCTGCATCCGCACCTGCCAGGCCGGCAGCCGCCGTCCGTCAAAGTACTGCTCGACGAACTCCTTGAACACCACGCCGCGCCGCTGCAGAATGCCGATGCTGCGCTCGGCGTCGTTGAGGATCTTGACCAGCAGCGCCAATTTGCCGTGGTCGTACTGCCGCGTTGTGCCGTCCGATTCGCGGATCAGCAGGGTGGCGCCTTCCAGGCCGCGGTTCTCGGCGTTTTTGCGCATCTGCGGTTCGTTGAGGATGTATTCGGAATCCTTGGCGCCTTTGCGTTTGATCTCGTACAGCGGCGGCTGGGCGATATAGATGCGCTCCTGTTCGATCAACTGCGGCATCTGCCGGAAAAAGAACGTCAGGAGCAGCGTGCGAATGTGCGCGCCGTCCACGTCGGCGTCGGTCATCAGCACGATCTTGCCGTAGCGGCACTTGCTCAGGTCAAACTCATCGGTCCCGATGCCCGTACCCAGCGCACTGATGATGGTGCGAATTTCCTCGTGGCCGAGCATCTTTTCCAGCCGGGCCTTTTCGACGTTGAGGATTTTACCTTTCAGCGGCAGGATGGCCTGGATGTTGCGGTCGCGTCCGGCCTTGGCCGAGCCGCCGGCGCTGTCGCCCTCGACGATGAAGACCTCGGTATCCATCGTGTCGCGGCTGGAACAGTCCCAGAGCTTGCCCGGCAGGTTGCCGCTGGACAGCGCGCCCTTGCGGCGGGTCAGCTCGCGCGCCTTGCGGGCGGCCTCACGCGCCTGTGCGGCCTGAATGGCCTTGTTCAAAATCCGCTTGGCCTCGGCGGGGTTTTCTTCCAGGTACGTCGAAAGCTGCTCGTTGACCATCATCTCGACGAAGCTGGCCACCTCCGGGTTGGACAGACGCACCTTGGTCTGCGCCTCAAAATGCGGCTCGCGCAGCTTGACCGAGATGACCGCCGTCAGCCCTTCGCGCAAATCCTCGCCCGTCGGCGTCAGGGCGCCTTTGAGCAGGTTGGCGTTGCGGGCGTAATTGTTCATCGTGCGCGTCAGCGCCGTGCGAAAGCCCGACAGATGCGTGCCGCCGTCGATGTTGCGGATGTTGTTGGCATACGCCATCACCATCTCGTTATAGCTGTCGTTGTAGGCAAACGCCAGCTCGCAGCTCATGCCTGTCGCGGCGTCCTCTTTGCTGAAATACATAATGTTTGAAAACGCGGTCTTGCCCTCGTTGAGATACTCGATAAACGCCCGAAGACCTTTTTCGTAGTGATAGACTTCCTTTTTCTCGACGCGGTCGTCCTGATAGGTGATGTGGACGCCGGCGTTCAGATAGGCCAGCTCGCGGATGCGCTTCTGCAGCACCTCGTATTTGAATTCGATGTCTTCAAAAATCTCCGCATCCGGCAAAAAGGTGATGCGCGTGCCGCGCTTGGCGGTTTCGCCCACATCGCGCACTGGACCGGTCGGCACGCCGCGATGACAGGCAAACTGATGATGCCGCCCGTTGCGCCACACGTCCGCCTCCAGCCGCTCGCTGAGGGCGTTGACCACCGACACGCCCACGCCGTGCAGACCGCCGGAGACCTTGTAGGCGTCGTTGTCGAACTTGCCGCCGGCGTGCAGGACCGTCAAGACCACTTCCAGCGCGCTCTTTTTGGCCTCGGAGTGAACCTCCGTCGGGATGCCCGAACCATTGTCCTCGACCGAGCAGCTGCCGTCCATGTGGATATGCACCAGAATCTGATCGCACCGGCCGGCCAGCGCCTCGTCGATGGAGTTGTCCAGCACCTCATAGACCAGATGATGCAGGCCGGCTTCCTGACGGTTGCCGATGTACATATCCGGCCGCTTGCGCACGGCCTGAAGGCCTTCCAATATCTTAATGTTCTCGGCGCCGTATGTCGGCGTCGCTTCGGTTGTCGCCATAATTTACCTTATTTTTTCACCATGAAGAAAAGAAGAACATGAAGATTTTTTTCTTCATTCTAAATTCTTCATTCTTCATTTTCCATCTTCATCGGATTGATGCGTAATTTCGTTATCGACACTCTTGGGCAGCGCCGCTGCAATTCGGCGATCAGCTCCCGCTGCATCATTTGCAACTGGTGCATATACGGCCCCGGCGTCGCCTCCACGGTCAATACACCGCCGTGAAAGGTCTCCAGCCGACAATAGGGTTTCATCCCCGCCGGAACGACCTGGTCCCACACATCCACCAGCGATGCGTTCTTGGTAAGCTGCCGCTGATGCCGCTGCAAAAACTGTTTGGCCTGATCGCCAAGACGCACCTCAAACGCCTTGGGCTTCCGCTGCCACTGTGTCGAAGCCCTCAATAATCTGTCTTCATCCTGCGTCTGCATCCATTCCCTATCCACAGCGCTGCTGTGATTCTGCCCTATTCATTCAATCCGCCGCAGGCGGCTCCTCACTTTTTACTTTTACCTTTTCACTTATTACTTCTTACAGGTTTACCGGCATAATGATATACAAAAAGTCCGTACCGCTCTTGATCAACCCCGGCCGATCCGACACGCCCAGATGCAGTTCGAAATCCTGTGTATTCAGCACACGCAGCACATCCAAAAGGAACTGCGGATTAAACCCGATCTCGATCGCGGGGTGGTCGTATTCGACCGTCATATCGACCTGGGCGTCGCCGGTCTCAGGCGCACGGCTGGAAAAGACCAGCGTGTGTTTGTTTAAGCTGAGCTTGACGCCTTTGCTGTCCTCGGTCGCCAGCAGCGCGGCGCGCTTGACGGCGCTGAGCGTCGGCTGTGTCGGCAGGACGACTTTCTTTTCGTAATCCTTGGGGATGATATCTTCGTACTTGGGGAAGTTGCCTTCCACCAGGTTGGACGCGACCACGATATCGGCGCTGCTGACGACGATCTGATTGTTGACGAATTTCACATTGGCTGGTTCGCTGCCGTGTACGGGCATTTTTTCCAGCGTCGTCATCATCTTGGCCGGCACGATCACGCGGCCTTCGGGCAGCTTGGCCGCTTTTTCCAGCGGGATCGTCGCCTTGGACAGCCGTCGGCCGTCGGTGGCCACCAGCGCCAGCTTTTTATCGTCCAGCTCCCACAAAATCCCGTTCAGCGCATACCGCGAGCTTTCTTTGGCCGCGGCAAACACCGTCCGCCCAATGCCTTCCTGCAATTTATCGAGCTTGATCTGTAAGTCCGGCTTGCCGTCAAACCCCGGCACCGCCGGAAACTGCTCCGGCTCGTGGCTGTAAATGGTAAACCGGCTGTCCGAGCCGACCAGGTGCACCGTCGCCTCGGCGGCCTCCAGCGCAATGATCTCATCGACGCTTTCGCGCACGATCGAGGCCAGCTTGTCGGCCGGCACGACAATATCCCCTTCGACGGCCACTTCCACTTGACTGAGCACGGCCGTAATGCCGATCTCTAAATCCGTCGCACACAGACGCACCGTCTCCTTCTGTGTGGTGATCCGCACACACTGAAGAATCGGCTTGGGTGTGCGGCTGGGGACAACCCCCATCACAAACCCCAACGCTTCCTGTAACGCCGCTCGATTGAACTTTACCTTCATAACATCCCTCGTGGTCGTGTATTCCGTTTTTCATTTCTGTATATCTAAAATCAATCCGCTACTTTACCCTAAAAGACCGCGTTTGAAAAGGCCTTTTTGGCGTTTTTAAGCGGATATTTTTGCACAATCCCAAAGTACCCCCAAAACCTCACAACCGAATGGTTTAATGTTTTATAAATAAAATAAAAGAAATAAATTAGTAGTCTTAGTCATAAGGCCTGTGAGATTGTCATCGGTTTTATGACAATATATATAACTCTATTATTTATAATAAGTTATATTAAAATTAAAAAAGAAAAAACAGTGGAAAACCTGTGAGAACGGCTGTGTGGAAAATCAAGCAAACCTGTTACGAAACGGCCTATCAGTATTGAAACCCCTGTTTTATCCTAAAAACCGCAACAATTCCCACAGAATTATTAACAGGTTATCCACAGGAAAACTCACAGTTGCAGGCCGTATTTTTGGGTTTCTATGGGTGCGTGCGACCAATTTCTGGCTTGTCTGTTTAGCCCCAGCAACGGGCGGCATCAGAAACAAAAGCCGAGCCCAGCACCTAAAACCGCCCCAAGAGGTTGCAACTCGTAAAATCCCAATGATCGATTTTAGGTGCTGGGCCGGATGGCGACACCCACAGGGTAGCGCTTTATCGGGCAGCTTGCGCTGCCGCGCTTTTGTTTCATGCGATTGCCCTGGCTTCTATGGCGAAAAGATTGCCAATTGAACATCACATC
>JBFZBE010000304.1:0-4600 GCA_041308685.1 Phycisphaerae bacterium | reverse complement strand
GACCGCCCTGCCGGCCAACGCGCCGGGCACATTGATCGTCCAGCACATGCCGGCGCTGTTTACCAAGTCCTTCGCCGAGCGGCTTAACAACGAATGCGCCGTAACCGTCAAAGAAGCCCAGGACGGCGACCGCGTCATCCCCGGCCATGTGCTGATCGCCCCCGGCGGCTACCACATGACCCTGCAGCGGTCGGGTGCGGTGTATTATGTCAGCGTCAAAGACGGCCCGGCGGTCTGCCGCCAAAAACCCAGCGTCGAGGTGATGTTCCACTCGGTGGCCAAAAACGCCGGCGCCAACGCCGTCGGGGCGATCCTGACCGGCATGGGCGACGACGGGGCCGAAGGTCTCTTGGCGATGCGCAAGGCCGGCGCCCACACCATCGCACAGGACGAGGACACCTGCGTGGTCTTCGGCATGCCCAAAGAGGCGATCAAAAAAGGCGGCGCCGAGGTCATCCTGCCCCTGCAAAAAGTCGCCGGCGCCCTGATCCAATACGCTCAGCGATAGCTGCCTGCTCCAGCAAAGAGACGATTTTTTGCAGAAATTGATTTTGTTCGGTCATGGCTGAATCTCGCACCCGGGGAATACCTGCTGGAAAAGCTCTTTGTCGAGGATCAGCCGCAGATAGGCCTGTGTAATCTGCTGCTCGGTGTAGTCGGGGTGGCGGTGGCGGATGCCTGCACGGGTGATACTGCGCAATGCATCGCACAGTTGAAAGGTCAGCTTGGCTCGGCCTTCCATCCCCATCTGCCGGAGAATTTCGATGTGCTTAGCCGCCACCTGTCTGGATGTATCTGAATATTCTGTGTCCGCTTTTTGTATCATCCCTGCATTATACGGCCGATGCATTCGGGCTGTCCAATAAAAAAGGGTGCGACGGAAGACCATCGCACCCTTGGGGTGTTACTGAAAAGTCAGGCAAAACTTATTTCTTTTTGCCTTTGGCTGCGGGTTTGGCTTTGGCCTTGGCGCCGGACTTGCAGACGCCTTTGCAGCAGCAGCTCTTTTCGGCGATGACGGCCTGTGCGGCCGCCAGGCGTGCGATCGGCACGCGGAACGGCGAGCAGGACACATAGTTCATCCCGACCTTGTGGCAGAACTTGACGGAGGTTGCCTCGCCGCCGTGTTCGCCGCAGATACCGACCTTCAGGTCTTTGCGGGTCATGCGGCCTTTTTCGATGGCCATCTTGACCAGCATACCCACGCCGTCCTGATCCAAGCTCTGGAACGGGTCGGCCTTGAAGATGCCCTTGCCGCCGTCCTTTTCGTTGGCCACATACACCGGCAGGAACCGGCCGGCGTCGTCGCGCGACAGACCCAGCGTCATCTGCGTCAGGTCGTTGGTGCCGCAGGAGAAGAACTCGGCGACTTCGGCGATCTGGTCGGCCAGCAGCGCTGCACGCGGGATCTCGATCATCGTGCCGATCATATACTTGACCTTGACCTTGGCGTCTTTCATCAGGCCGTCGGCCAGCGCCTTGGCCTGCGCGGTCTGAATGGCCAGCTCTTTCTTGTCGATGGTCAGCGGGATCATAATTTCCGGCAGGACCTTGATGCCCTTCTTGGTGCAGGCGATGGCGGCCTTGATGATGGCCGTAACCTGCATATCCAGAATTTCCGGATAGGTGATGCACAGACGGCAGCCGCGATGACCCAGCATCGGGTTGGACTCGTGCAATTGCTCGCAGCGGTGCTTGATCTTCTCGATCGAAATGCCCGTTACCTTGCTGAGCTTCTTGAAGCCCTCGTCATCCTTGGGCGTAAACTCATGCAGCGGCGGGTCGATCAGGCGGATCGTTACCGGTTTGTTGTTCATTGCGGTGAAGATGCCTTCAAAGTCGCCCTGCTGGAACGGCAGCAGCTTGGCCAGTGCGGCTTTGCGGGCGTCCTGCGTCTCGGCGACGATCATTTCCTGAATGGCCAGACGACGTTCTTCGGTCTCAAAGAACATGTGTTCCGTGCGGCACAGGCCGATGCCTTCGGCGCCCATCTTGATGGCGTTGAGCGCATCGGCGGGCGTATCGGCGTTGGTGCGGACCTTCAGGGTGCGAATCTCATCGGCGTACTTCATGATCGTCTGGTACGCGGCGGGCTGTTCGGGCATTTGCAGCGGAAGCTGTCCCAGATACACATCGCCGGTGTTGCCGTCGATGGTGATAAAGTCGCCCTGCTTGATGACGCGATCGCCGATCTTCATGCTCTTGGTGCCGTAGTTGATGTCCAGCGCCTCGCAGCCGACGACACAGCACTTGCCCCAACCGCGGGCAACGACCGCCGCATGGCTGGTCTTGCCGCCGGTGGCCGTCAAAATGCCGACCGCCGCGTGCATGCCGCCGACGTCTTCGGGGCTGGTTTCTTTGCGGACGAGGATCACTTTCTCGTTCAGATCGGCCATTTCCTCGGCCTCGGCGGCGGTGAAGACCACCTTGCCGGCCGATGCGCCCGGAACGGCGTTGATGCCGGTTGCGATCTTGGTTGCGGTCTTGGCGGCCTTGGCGTCAAGCTGCGGATAGAACAGACGCTCGATATCTTCCGGCGTGATGCGGGCGAGCGCCTCTTCCTTGGTCAGCAGCTTTTCCTTGACCATATCGGCAGCGATCTTGAATACCGCGGCTGCGGTGCGTTTGCCGGTGCGGCACTGGAGCATATACAGCTTTTCTTCCTGGACGGTAAACTCCAGGTCCTGCATCTCTTTGTAGTGCTTTTCCAACTGGACACGCACCTGGCAGAGCTGCTTGTAGGCCTTGGGCAGCAGTTTGCCCAGGTCCGACAGTTTCAGCGGGGTGCGGATGCCGGCCACCACATCCTCGCCCTGTGCGTTGATCAGGCAGTCGCCATAGAAGACGTTCTCGCCGGTGTTCGGATCGCGCGTAAAGCATACGCCCGTACCGCTGTTGTCGCCCATATTGCCGAAGACCATCGTCTGGACGTTGACGGCAGTGCCTTTCAGGTCGCTGATCTTTTCGACGCGGCGATAGGTAACGGCCTTGTCGGCTTCCCAACTGCCGAACACGGCGCCGATCGCGCCCCAGAGCTGCTCATACGGGTCCTGCGGGAACGGCTGGCCTTTCATATTGTCCGAATAGAACTTCTTGAACTTGGCGCACAGCTCGACCAGGGCTTCGGCGCTCAGCTCAGGGTCGGTCTTGACGCCGGCCTTGGCCTTGGCGTGGTGCAGCATCTCTTCCATCGGCTCTTTGGACAGGCCCATCGCCGTGGTGCTGTACATCTGGATAAAGCGGCGGTAGGCGTCATACGCAAACCGCGGATTATTGGTCTTTTTGGCAAGACCTTCGACCGACTGGTCATTGAGACCCAGGTTCAGGATCGTTTCCATCATCCCCGGCATCGAACGGGCAGCGCCCGAACGCACCGAAAACAGCAGCGGGTCTTTGACGTCACCGAACTTCTTGCCCATGGCCTTTTCGACCTTGGCCATATTCTCGCGCACCTGGGCCTTCAGATCGTTGGACAGTTTGCGTCCCTGCTTGTAGTAATCCTCGCAATTGGGGATCGCAATGGTAAATCCGGGAGGTACCGGCAGTCCGGCGGCCATCATATCGGCCAGACCTGCGCCTTTGCCGCCAAGGATCAATTTACGTTCACTTTCCGTTTTGGCGACCGACATACCCTCGGCTTTTCCGTTGCCGAAGAAAAACACTGTCTTGGCCGCTTTGCTGCTTGCCTTAGCCATACGTTTTTTATCTCCTAAAAAATAAGTTTAGACCGTAACCGACATACGAGTTTCAATTGTCGCTAACATTTCGCGCTGCCCGGTATTAAAGGCCGCCAGATGCGTCCCGGTGTTCTCACACAGAGGGTAAAGGCCCGCAATGATAGTGGATAGCCCTTCCCCTGTCAACAGGGAAACCCATTAGTTTTCGGTAAATCTGTGAGAATATTTTTGTTCATCCGGCAAACACACCGATATGTGGACAAAACAACTACAAAATACAGAAGTCAGGAGGCGGAAGTCAGAAGTTGGAATTCTTCTATTTTTAATCAATGGGCTGGAAGCCCGTGCTGCGACCATCTGCGCATTGAGCAAAAGAGCCAGAACATAATCCCGCACGCCGCCGGTGTGTGAGAATTTTTTCTGGCACTACATAATATTATTTTTTTAAATGACTTATGTGATTTTCAAAGGGAATGATTTTGCATTTTATATCGGAAGCTAAGCCAGAGTGCGGCGTTCTTTTGTCGTCCCGATAGGGACGCAAAGTCAATTGGCCGTGGGCGTTAGCCCACGGTGGAGGGGCACGTTTTTCTCAAAGCCCCATCGGGGCGAAAGTTACGTCGCGTTTTACTGCCGCCCCTCTGGGGCTTAAAGGCGCGGGGGAACCGGATTCCGGTGGCTTACGCCACCGGCTAAGTGACTTACAACCCCTATCGGGGTTTAAGAAAAACAGGATGCCAGAAAATATTCTCACACACCACTTGAATTATTATGGGAAAATGTTTTGCCAGCGGTGCGGGTTTGTGGTATAAAGTTGACTTTATTTAGGTACGCAACAACGATCCCTGTCTCTTGCGGCGTTTCGCAAGCACCTATAGGGGTTATTTATTTATAATGGAGTTATGAAATGGCACGAAAAAAGG
>JBFZBE010000303.1:0-5649 GCA_041308685.1 Phycisphaerae bacterium | reverse complement strand
GCTGATCGCCGCGCTGAGCGATCCGAGTTTTGACGTGCGGTATGAGGCGGTGCTGGCGATGGCGGCGCGAAAGCCCAACCCGCGCATCACCGCGGCGCTGCTGGACGTGCTGGACGGCGAGGATATCGAACTGGCGGCGACTGCCGGATGGGCGCTGGGGCAGATCGGCGATTTGGCGGCGATCCCCGCGCTGCGTTTGCAGTTGACCGCGCCGTATCGGGTGCTGCGGGCGCGCAGCGCGCGGGCGCTGGGGCGACTGGGCGATGTGGCGGGGGCGGAGTATCTGTTCGATCTGCTCAACAAAGAACAGGACTTGTTTTTGAAGGTCGCGTTTGCCTCATCACTGGGGGCATTGCGGTATGTGCCGGCGACGGAAACGATTTTGGCGGTGCTGGCCGAGGTCGAAAGCCAGACCTTCCGCCGCGAGGTCGCGCTGGCAGTCGCACGGCTGGTCAGCGGCGAAAAGCACTACATCCGTCTGTGCCGTCAGGCCGACGAGGACTTTGCCACGGCCGTCAGCGGGGCGGTTGCACGGCTCAAACGTCCGGCCAAACGGCTGGGCATCAGCGCGGCGCTGATCGATTCGCTGTCGGCCTGTGCGGACAGTTTCGCCGCCGATCAGCAGGGCATGGGCGTCGAATTGCTCTGGCCGATCCTGGAGGCGATGCCCCAGGACCAGATCGACGCGGCCTACCGCAGCATCTTTGCCGAGTGCTGCCGACGCCTCGGCCAGTTCGGCAACACCCGCCCCGAGTACATCCTGCTGGCGCTGCACACCTGCGACATCTGGCTATGCGCCAAATGCGCAGTCAAAGCGGGGGGTTCGTAGTTCACACTTTAGTGTATTCCGCTGGCGAACTCTTTTTTTAATAACCGTCTACGCATTTGCCGGATGTGTGTGAGAATAATTTCTGGCTTGCCTGTTTAGCCCCTGCAAGGGGCGAAATTGTGTAGCCCTGCCCGTACGGGCGGGGTATGGGAAGCCCCCCCACCTTTTTTAGCCCGCGCAGCGGGTGGCATCAGATAACAGGGTAGATTTATATCGCCCGCTGCGCGGGCTAAAAAGGAGTGCAAGGCGATCCTCTTTTCCACGGGCTAACGCCACGTGGCTACAATATATCGCCCTGCGGGCTAAAAACGATCTATCTGTCATTCAAACAATGTGTTACGATTCCCATTAAATATTCTCACGCATTTGCCGGATGAACCTTTGTTGTTATTCTTGACTTTGGAGTGGTTGGGGGGTACACTCCGGCTTTTTGAACTGGACGAAAGCGAGGCCTTTGGATGATCGTAACGCGGTTTGCCCCCTCTCCGACCGGGTATCTCCACGTCGGCGGCGCACGGACAGCCATTTTTAACTGGCTGCTGGCGCGGCGGATGGGCGGTAAGTTCCTGCTGCGCATTGAAGATACGGATTTGAAGCGGAACACCCCGACGGCGATGCAGCAGGTGCTTAGCGACCTGCGTTGGCTGGGGATCGACTGGGACGAAGGGCCGGAGGTTGGCGGGCCGCACGGGCCGTATTTGCAGTCGCAGCGGCGGGAGATTTACGATAAATATATTCGCCAATTGCTCGACGCGGGCAAGGCGTACTACTGTTTTGACACGACCGAGGAACTGGTCGCCCTGCGCGACAAGGCCGAGGCGGACAAGACCAAGAACCAGTACCGCCGGCCGGAGCGATTTCCGACTGAGGCCGAGGTCGCCCAGGCGCGTGCCGAGGGGCGGCCGGTAACGGTGCGGTTTGCGGCGGATTCGGATGGGCCGATTGTCATCGATGACATTGTCCGCGGCAAGGTGTCGTTTGACCCCGGCGAGATCGGCGATTTTGTCATTCTCAAGAGCGACGGCTTTCCGACGTATCATTTCGCGGTGGTCGTGGACGATGAATTGATGGGCGTAACGCACATCCTGCGCGGCCAGGAGCATCTGATGAACACGCCCAACCACCAGCTTTTGCAGCGGGCGCTGGGCTTTCGCATCCCGCAGTATGCCCACATGTCGGTTACCGTCAGCGAATCGGGCGGCAAGCTGAGCAAGCGCGAACAGCCCAAGACCCTGCGGGCGGCGATCAAAGCGCTGCGCGAGCCGGATGTGGCGGCGATTGCCGCCGCGGGCGGATTGACGGTCGAGGCGCTCAACAGCTTTCTGGCCGAGGAGACGACGCCGGATATGCCGGCCATTGTTGCGATGGCGGCGTTTTTGGGCGTGCATCTGCCGGAGATCAACGTGCTGGACTTTTTCCGCAGCGGGTATCTGCCGGAGACGATGGTCAACTTTTTGGCACTGCTGGGGTGGAATCCGGGCGATGGCCGCGAGATCATGACGCTGGACGAGCTGATCGCGGCGTTTGACCTGTCGCGCGTCGCCAAGGCCAACAGCTTGTTCGACCGGCAAAAGCTGCTGGCGTTCAACACTGAATACCTCAAGCGCGTGCCGACGCCGATGCTGGTCAGGCATTTTGCCGCATATCTGAAAGAGACCGGTTCGCCGGTGGCGGCGGCGGACGCGGCGACGCTGGAGCGGATCATCAAGATGAACGACGGGGCGCGAACCTTAGAGCAGATCGAACAGAAGACGCGGTTCGCGTTTGTCGCCGACGACGCTTACACCTACGACAAAGACGCGGTCGCCAAGGTGCTGCTCAAAAATGATGGGCTGGCGATCCTGGCCGAGGTGGGCAAGCGGCTTTCGGCGCTGAGTGAGGTCACGCATGAATCGATAGAAACAATGCTTCGGCAGTTGACCGAAGAAAAGCAGGTCGGCCTGGGCAAAGTCGCCCAGCCGCTGCGTGTGGCGATCACCGGAACGACTGTCAGTCCGCCGATCTTTGACGCGGTGCAATTGCTCGGTCTGCCGCGGACGCTGGCGCGGATTGAACGTACTATAAACCTTTTTCAGAAGGGGTAGAAAGAGTACACGGATGTCATTATTAGTTACAGGTTCAATTGGAATTGATACGGTGCGCACGCCGTATGGCTATAACAAAGACTGCATCGGCGGCTCGGCGGTGCATTTTTCGATGGGCGCAGGACTTTTTACGCATGTCAAGTTTCTGGGCGTGGTGGGCGAGGACTGCCCGTTCAATCTGCGCGAGATTTTCGCCGGACGCAATGTTGATCTGACGGGGCTTGAAGTCCGCAAGGGCAGCAAGACCTTCCGTTGGTCGGGCACATACGAAGGCGATATGAACGAAGCGCACACCAATGCGGTCGAGCTGAACGTATTGGCCGAGGCGCCGCCGCGCGTGCCGGAGGGCTATCGGGACTGTGAGTTTGTGTTTTTGGCCAATACGGCGCCGGAATTGCAGATCCGGCTGCTCGATCAGCTCGGCTCGCCGACGTTTGTGGCCGCCGACACGATGAACCACTGGATCGTAACCAAGAAAGACAGCTTGCTGGATTTGCTGGATCGGATCGATATGCTGATCCTCAACGAGGGTGAGGCCAAGCTGCTGACCGGCCAGCGGAATCTGGTGACGGCGGCGCGGCAGATCCTCGATATGGGGCCGCGCGTGGTCATCATCAAGAAAGGCGAACACGGCGCGATGATGTACGACGCCGACGGGGACATCTTTCTCTTGCCGGCGTATCCGACGCCGGTGGTGATCGACCCGACGGGCGCGGGCGATTCGTTTGCCGGCGGGATGATGGGGTATCTGTCGCAGGCCGGGACGGTCGATATTATCAGTTTGCGGAACGCGATGGTCTATGGCACGGTGGTCGCGTCGTTTACGATCGGCGATTTTTCGATCCACGGCGTACAGGCCGCGACGCGCGAGATGATTGATGAGCGGTTCGACAAGCTGCGGAAGATCACGCAGTTTTAGGGGAAGAACACAGAATTCAGAACACAGAATTTGGAATGAAGAATTAAGAATGTAGAATGAAGAAAAAATTTTGACACATTTAACATTTAATTTTAACTTTTGACATTTAACATTTGACATTTGCGATGGGCTAAAGCCCATCCTACTAAGAACTACGAACTACGAACTAAGAACTAAGAACTTATGATGCGTTTGTTTGTTGCAGTGGATATGGATGAGGCGGTCATCAAGCGGCTCTCGCAGGTGCAGGACACGCTGCGGCAGTCGGTCAAACTGCCGTCCGGCAGCGTTACCTGGGTGCGTCCCGAACAGATGCACCTGACGCTGAAGTTCTTAGGCCCGGTCGAGGACGCCGATGTGCCGCGGGTCTGTGCGATGGTGCAGGAAACGGCGGTGCGGTATGAGGCATTTGAGGCGGTCTGCAAGGGCGTGGGCGTGTTCGGCAGTCCGGCGCGGGTTGTCTGGGCGGGCGTGGACGGCGGCGCGACGCTCAAAAAAATGCAGCACGAGCTGGACGACCGCTTTACCAAGGCCGGCTGGGCGGCGGAAAATCGCGCGTTTGCGGCGCATCTGACGCTGTGCCGGGTCAAAAGCGCCGCGGCCGGCGCTGCACTGGCGGCCGCAACAGCGCCGTTTGCCGAGGAGGTTTTCGGCAACGTGTGGGTCGATTCGGTCGCCGTTTACGAAAGCCGCCTGCATACAAGCAGACCGGAGTATCTGGCGATCAGCCGCGTGGCGATGAAATAAAGTCAAAAGTCAAAAGTATCGAATTTTTCTTCATTCTGACTCCTGACTTCTGACTTCTGTGTTCTTAAAATAATCTGTGTAATCTGTGGACAAAAAAACGTTGAAACAGTGTGGGTTGTTGCCCACGAACAAGAATAGAGAAATCTCTTGAGGGATCGACTATGGCAAAGGCAGTAGCAAAAAAGAAACCGGCCGCGTCCAAGACGCTGGAAATGTCCGACAAGGCGACCACCGCTTCGGCCAAGAATGACGCACTGGATCGGGCGATCGCCCAGATCGAAAAGCAGTATGGAACCGGCTCGATCATGAAGATGGACGATGCGCACCGTCCCAAGATCGAGGGCATCAGCACGGGCGCGTTGTCGCTGGATATCGCGCTGGGCGGGTCGGGCATTCCGCGCGGCCGCATCATCGAATTCTACGGCCCGGAATCCTCGGGCAAAACAACGCTGGCGCTGCATGCGATCGCCAGCGCACAGCGGGCCGGCGGCGTGGCGGCTTTCATCGACGCCGAACACGCGATGGATACGACCTGGGCGCGTAAGCTCGGCGTGGATATCAGCGGCCTGCTGCTCAGCCAGCCGGACACCGGCGAGCAGGCATTGGATATCGCCGAGATGCTGGTCAAATCCAACGCGGTCGATATCATCGTCATCGACTCGGTGGCGGCGCTGGTTCCGGCGGCAGAATTGCAGGGCGAGATGGGGCAAAGCCATGTCGGCCTGCAGGCACGGCTGATGAGTCAGGCGCTGCGGAAACTGACGGGCGCGATCAGCAAGAGCAAGACGTGCCTGATCTTTATCAACCAGATCCGTATGAAGATCGGTGTGATGTTCGGCAACCCGGAGACGACCACCGGCGGCAATGCGCTAAAGTTTTATGCCACAGTGCGGGTCGACGTCCGCCGTGTCCAGACCATTACCGTCGGCGAAGAGGCGGTGGGCAACCGTGTTCGCGCCCGCGTGGTTAAGAACAAGGTCGCGGCGCCGTTTAAGACGGCGGAGTTTGATATTATGTTTGACAGCGGCATCAGTACGATCGGCGATCTGCTCGATCTGGCGGTGGAATGC
>JBFZBE010000302.1:0-4562 GCA_041308685.1 Phycisphaerae bacterium | reverse complement strand
AATATGAGCGCACCATCGCCAACGCACAGGGCGAACTGGCCGATGCCAGACGCGCCAAAGACGCCGACCGGATGGACAAAGCGCAGGCCGTCATCGACAAGACGCAAAAGCAGCTCGAAGACGCCAAACATCGGCTGGCCGAGGAGCTTGTCGGCACGGAAAACCAGATTGAAGAAAACACGCTGTATTACAATGTCGATTACGAGCGCAAGAGCGTGCATCTGATGGAAAAAGGCACCGCCGCCGCGCAGGACATCGCCGGCGTCGGGTCGTTCTATCTGGGGCAGAACTCCGAGTGGCCGCATACGATCGAGCAGGCGCTAAGGGCGCATCTGGTCTATGAGAAGGAAAAAAATTACGTCGTGATGGACGGCAAGGTCATCATCGTCGATGAGTTTACGGGACGATTGATGCACGGGCGGCAGTGGTCGGACGGGCTGCATCAGGCCGTCGAGGCCAAAGAAGGCGTGCAGGTCAAAGAAGAGACCCAGACGCTGGCGACGATCACCCTGCAGAACTTTTTCAAACTCTACGGCCGCATCGCGGGTATGACCGGCACGGCGGCGACCGAGGCCGAGGAGTTTATGAACATCTACAAGCTCGATGTGGTAACGATCCCGACAAACCGGCCGTGCGTTCGCGCCGACACGGAGGATATGATCTACAAATCGATGCGCGAAAAATTCATGGCCATCGTCGATGAGATTCACCAGGTCTGCTCGTCCGGCAGGCCGGTGCTGGTCGGTACGGTCAGCATCGAAAAAAGCGAGGCGCTCTCGCAGGCCCTCACACGGCGGCACGGCATCGAACACGAAGTGCTCAACGCCAAGCAGCACGCCCGCGAGGCGGTCATCGTCGAAAAGGCCGGCTGGCAGCACACCGCGCGCGACGGGTCGATTCGCGGCAATGTAACCATCGCGACCAATATGGCCGGACGCGGCACGGACATCAAACTGGGCGCCGGCGTGGCGCAGATCGGCGGCCTGCATATTCTGGGCACCGAGCGGCACGAGTCGCGGCGCATCGACAACCAGCTTCGCGGCCGCGCCGGCCGTCAGGGTGATCCGGGCAGCAGCGTGTTCTTTCTGTCGTTTGACGACGACCTGATGCGCGTCTTTGCGCCGGACTGGACGGTCAAGGCCCTGTCGCTGATCGGCTGGGAAGAGGGCATGCCCATCCAGCACAAACGCATCAGCAAGGGCATCGAAAAGGCGCAGAAAAAAGTCGAGCAGCGCAACTTCGAGACCCGCAAGAGCTTGCTGGAATACGACGAGGTGATGGACTACCAGCGTAAAATCTTTTATTCGCGCCGCCGCCGGATCATCGAGGGCAAAGACCTCAAAAAGACCGTTACGGAGATGGTCAACGATGTAATCAACGATGCCGCCGATAAGATGCTGGCCGCCGACTATCCGCTGGTCTGCCTGTGCGAGTGGGCCAAGGCCGAATTCGGCGTCGAGCTGGAGCCAAAACGCCTGCGCGGGATGGACGCCGAGTGGATCGAGGAAACCATCCGCGAAAAAGCCAAAAAGAACGTCGCCAACGACATTTCCGTTTCGCTGGGCGAGTACCTGGAAGATTACGAAGACCCCAAGACGTGGAATCTTGAACCGCTGTGCAAGTGGGCGATGAGCGCGTTTAAGGTCAACCTGTCGGCCTCTAAGCTGCGGCAGATGAAGGCCGAGGAGATTGAAGAGACGCTGATCGAGGCCGCCTGCGGGCAGGTGGACAAAAAAGAAGCGGCGCGGATGGCCGAGTTCCTCAAAGAGGACTACGCCGCCCGCCAGTTTGCGCTCTGGGCGCAGGGCAAGTTCGATGTCAAGCTCGACCCGGCGGAGCTGGCCGACTGCGACATCAAACAGGCCAAACAGAAGGTCGCCGACCATGTCGCCGAGCTGTACCGCCAGCGCGAGATCGAGTATCCGGTCGAGTTTGCGATGAATATCGTCCTGAGCCAGCCGACGGCCAATGTGTACGCCTTTCAGACGCTGGCCGACTGGGCCAAACGCAAATACGAATCGCCGCTGACGGTCGAGGAGATCGCCGCGTCCTCGCCCAAAGAGGTGCATGAAAAGCTGCTGGCGATGAGCGCGCAGTGGAACGGCCAGAAGCTGACCGATACGATTGACAACAAGGTGCGCTCGCTGGGCGCCGAGTCGCTGGCCGGCTGGGCCAACGAGCGGTTTGACGCCGACTTGACCGCCGCCGACTTGAGCGACAAGGCCGTTGCGGTTGAGAAATTGACCGAGGCCGCACGCGGCTTCCTGCGAAAAGAACTGGCCGATCTGGAACGGTATGTGCTGATTCAAATCTTCGATACGACCTGGAAAGACCACCTGTACGGGATGGATCATCTCAAAGAGAGCATTATGCTGCGGGCGTACGCCGAAAAAGACCCCAAGATCGAATACAAGCACGAGGGTTTTCGGATGTTCAACGAGATGCTCGGCAGCATCGAGGATCGCGTTACAGACATTATCTTCCGCGTGCGCTTGCAGGCCGGCCAGCAGAACCGCAGCGTCTATCAGGGCGGCCGCACGCAAAAGCAGGATGTCAGCCAGTTTGAGATGAGCCAGCGCCAGCGCGCCGCCGCGACCGCCCCGCAGGGCGAGCAAAAAGTCAAACAGATCGTACTGGAACAGCCCAAGGTCGGCCGCAATGACCCGTGTCCGTGCGGCAGCGGCAAGAAGTACAAAAAGTGCTGCGGAAATACTTAAAAAAAAGCTGCCAGCGACCAGCAACCAGCTTCCAGCGTATTATTTTCGGCTGGTAGCTGGAAACTGGCGGCTGGAAGCTGAACTACGAACTACGAACTACGAACTCAATTGCAGCGATGGCGATGAAACTGACAATGACCGGCCAGATGCGGATGGAACAGCGGATGAAGCTGGCCCCGCGGATGATCCAATCGATGGAAGTTCTGCAGCTTCCGATGATGGCGCTGCAGGAAAAGATCGAGGCCGAACTCAACAGCAATCCGGTGCTGGAGACCGCCGAGGAAGCGGACGGTCGTCATGACAGCGCCGATGCCGCCGGTCAGGATACGCCCGGCGAAAAGGAACTGGTCGTACAGGAGGACTCCGACCGCGTGGAGGATTTTCAGCGGCTGGAAAATTTCGGCGAGGATTTTGAAGACTATCTGAACAAATCCGGCCCGATTACGACACGCCAAAGCGGCGGCGACCCGGACAAGAAGATGGAAGCGCTGCTCAACACCGCCGCGCAAGAGCAATCGCTCAACGATTGGCTCAAAGAGCAATGGCGGCTGGTGGAGGCCGCGCCCGAGGTCAAGGCCGCCGGCGAATGGATCATCGATTATCTGGACGAGAAGGGCTACCTGACCGTACGGCTGGAGCAGCTTCACAACAAGGACAAGCACCCCTTCGGCATCGAACATCTGACGGCCGCGATGAAACTGGTGCAGAAGCTCGATCCGCCCGGCGTCGGGGCGCGCGACCTGCGCGAATGCCTGCTGATCCAGATGCGGCAATCGACGGAGGATATGGCGTTTGAGATCGAACTGGTGCGGCGGCATTGGACGGAGCTGCTGGAAAACCACCTGCCGCAGATCGCCAAAAAGATGGACTGTTCGGTGGAACGCATCAATCTGGCCGTCGAGCGGCTCAGCAAGCTGGATACCTCGCCGGGGCTGGTGGCCGGACGCACCGACAACCATCCCATCAGCGCCGACATTATCGTCGAACCGGACGAACACGGCGGCTATGCCGTCAAGCTGACCGACGCCTTTATGCCCAGCTTGCGGGTCAACAGTTTTTATAAAAAGATGGCGCAAAACCGCACCATCGACGAAAAGACCCGTGAGTTTCTGCAAAAAAACATCCGCTCGGCGCAGTGGTTTATGGACGCCATCGAACAGCGCAAGCAAACGCTGCACCGTGTCGCCGAGGCGATCGTGCGGCATCAGCAGGAGTTTTTCGCCCGCGGCAAGCTGTACCTGCGCCCCCTGCCGATGGCGGCCATCGCCGACGAGGTGGGCGTGCATATCGCCACGGTCTCACGGGCGGTGTCGGGCAAGTATGTCCAGTGCCCGCAGGGGATTATGCCGCTGCGGAGCTTTTTCAGCGGCGGGCTGGAAGACGAGGACGGCCAGCAGCGCAGCTACGACGCCGTCAAGGCCAAACTCGAGGAGATCATCGCACGCGAGGACAAGGCCAATCCGCTCAACGACGACGAGATTCGCGACCAACTGGCCGCCGCCGGCATGGGCCACATCGCCCGCCGCACCGTGGCCAAATACCGCAAGATGCTCAACATCCCGACGGCCAAGTTCCGACGCAAGTATTGATTGCAGGGTGGACCCGGCCCCTGCAAAAGGGGCAGTGTCGCGCAGCGACGATGGGGTATGAGATCAGAAAAATTCCACCTTCTGTCTCCTGGCCTCGCCGCTCCTTTGCCCGCAACTACGAACTGTCTTTTTCCCTTTCCCTTTTGCCTTGATAAAGGGATTGTTTTGTCTTACAATACCCCCATTGGCGGTTGCAAGAGCATGGAACGAAAGGAGCGTTTTTTGTGCTGGCTGAGGTTGCTGAAAGTGTGGTCAT
>JBFZBE010000301.1:0-3998 GCA_041308685.1 Phycisphaerae bacterium | reverse complement strand
GGTTCATCGACATCATATTCAGCGCCGCCGACGTATTGCCCAGCACCCATGCAAAGCCGACCACGCCAACGACCGCCATCGAAAACGCCACCGGCAAACTCGTACAAAGCAGCACAATCAGCGCCGCACACCCGATAAGGCCTTTCTGTTCCGGACTCATGGTTTGATCAGCTCCTCGTTGGGACGGACGATTTGCTCAACGACCACCAGTACCGTCGTTGCGCAGCAGGCCGCCATCGCATACGGAACCCAGAACAGCGGCCACCGCAGCGTAACCATCAATTGGTTCTTGGCCAGCATATCCTGCCCATACACCGCGCATTGCCAGGCAAACAGCACAAACAAGATCGCGATGGCCGAATGCACCAGCACATTGCCGACGCGCCGACCGCGGCGGGACAGCTTCAAAAACAAAAACTCGATCGCCACATGGCCTTTAAGCCCTGTCGTATAAGGCAGCGAGGCCGCCAGCGTAATCGCCGCGCACACGCTGACCAGATCGTTGGCGCCCCGCAGCGGCGCGTTAAACGCCGTGCGGCTGACCACGTCATAAGCGGTAATGGCCATCATCAGCACGATCCCCGCCGCCGACAACAGACACATTCCGCCCACCAGCCGTCCCAGCAGGCGGCGATAGGCACAGATCATCGGGTGATGGTTCACAGACGCAGTCATTGCCTTTACTCCGTCGCTGCGGCCGGCTGCTGCGTGCTGGCGACATGCTCCTGAAGGTCTTTGAGGAATTCCTCGCCGGGCAGATTCTTTTCTTTGGCTGCGGCCGTATAGCCGTTCAGCACCGGCGCGACGGCGGCTTTCCACTTGGCCTGTTCT
Source organism: Phycisphaerae bacterium (assembly GCA_041308685.1). GTDB lineage: Bacteria > Planctomycetota > Phycisphaerae > Sedimentisphaerales > Anaerohalosphaeraceae > T3Sed10-213. Next base: position 3,167 of record JBFZBE010000301.1, on the reverse strand, counting down.
TCGGCTGACAGCGGGATGATCGCCCGCGGCGGCGTCAGTGACGCGATAAAATCACGTCCTTCCTGATCGGCCTGATCCCACGCCTGACCGTGTTTGACGATCCATTCGGCGTTGACCTCACTGAAAATCTGCTGAATATCCGCCGGCAGCGATTCCCATTTGGCTTTGTTCATCACCACAAACATCGTGGTGGTATAGCCGATGCACGTCGAATCCGTAACCGACGAGATGACCTCGCCCTGTTTCCAGCCCTTGAGCGTTTCGATCGGGCACAGCGTGGCATCGACGACGCCCTTGGCCAGGGCTTCGTAGGTTTCCGGCTGGCTCATCCCGACCGGCACTGCGCCCAGCGATTCGGCGATCTTGGTGGACAGACCCGTGGTACGCACCTTGACGCCCTTGAGGTCTTCCAGTGAGGCGACCGGCTTCTTGGATGCCAGCAGCCCCGGGCCGTGCGCGTGAACATACATTAATTGCACATTGGCGATCTCGGCGGGGTTATATTTGGCGATCATCGCATTGGTGATCTGTGTGGCCGCGGTTCCCGTCGGATAGCCCACCGGCAAGTCCAGTCCTTCCAGCAGCGGAAACTGGCCGGGCGTGTAAGCAAAGCAGCTCATCCCGATATCCGATACGCCGTTGACCACACCCTCATAGACCTGCGGGGCCTTGGTCAGCGTGCCGCCGGGGTACAGGGTGATCTCCACGCGGCCGCCGGTGCGTGTGTTGATTTCCTCGGCCCAGCTTTGGGCGGTCTTGGCCTGAATATGGGTCGGCGGGAAAAACACGCTGTACGACAGCTTGATGGTCTCAACCGCCGGGGCCGCGGGGGCCTGGGGTTCAGCGGTGGTGTCGCTTTTTTTGGCACAGCCGGCCAGACCGACAAAGGCCGCCAGACAGATTGCCGACAGGACAGAAATGAGTGTGCGTTGCATTGTGTAACCTCCTGTTTACAAAAACACATTTTTTTCGAACGAAGCCGATCCCGTTCACATACAAATATGGTAAAAGCGCAAAGGAACTTATGCAAGCAATAATTGGCTAAAAACTGTGCTTTATTGACATATCGGCCTGTATCCGTTATGGTAGTGTGTTTCTGTCAAATTAAAACCGCAACAACCCAGTAAAATAGGCCAAAAATGAAGATTTCTTTGGAATGGCTCAAAGAATACGTCGCCTTTGATCTGACCGCTCCGGAGGTGGGCGCGATTCTCAGTAACCGTGGGTTTCCGATAGAAAGCATCGAAAACATAAACGGTGTCGAGGTTCTGGACGTGGAACTGACCAGCAACCGCGGGGACTGTTTAGGACATATCGGCATTGCCCGTGAATTGGCTTCGGCCATCGGCGGGTCGGTCCGTCTGCCGGCGGTGGACATTCAGGAATCCGACGAAGAGGTCAGTGCGTTTGTAAACGTGCGCATCGATGAGCCGCTGCTGTGCGGGCGTTATACCGCCCGTGTGATCCGCGATGTCAAGGTCGGGCCGACGCCCGACTGGATGCGCAAGCGCCTGGAAGCCGTGGGCATCCGCAGCGTCAACAACGTCGTCGATGCGACCAACTACGCAATGATGGAACACGGCCAGCCGCCGCACGCCTTTGACTGCGACACCCTTGAGGGCAAAACGATCATCGTGCGCCGCGCGGCCAACAACGAACAGATCGTCAGCATCAGCGGCGCCAAATGCCCGCTTAACAACGCGATGCTGGTGATCGCCGACGCCGTCAAACCGGTCGCCATTGCCGGCGTGATGGGCGGGCTGAACACCGAAGTCAGCGATAAAACCACCACGATCCTGCTGGAAGAAGCGCACTTTGCGCCGGTCTGCATCCGCAGCACGGCACGACGGCTGACGCTAAGCTCCGAGGCGTCCTACCGCTTTGAGCGGCAAGTGGATATCGAAAATATCGAGTGGGCCTCGCGGCGCTGCGCCCAGCTTATCGTACAGGTCGCCGGCGGACGCATCGCCCGCGGCGTTGCAGACGCTTATCCGGGAAAAACCGAATCGGACACCGTCGGAATGCGGCTGTCGCGGCTCAAACACCTGCTGGGCATTGACGTATCCAAAGACAAGGTGATGCATCTGTTCGCCTCGCTGGGCTTTTTGCCGGAGCAGCGAGCGGACGATCTGATTGTTTGCAGCGTGCCGACCTGGCGGCACGACATCTCTCGTGAGGCGGATTTGATTGAAGAGGTCGTCCGCTGCTATGGCCTGGACAAAATTCCCGTCGAACCGAAGATCCACATTGAGGTCGCCCGACCGGGGCTGAAAGAAAAAACCACCGATAAGATTTGCGCATGGCTGACCGGTTGCGGTTTTTTCGAGACGGTTACGGTTTCTTTTGTGGATAAGAAAACCGCCGAGATGTTCACCGACAGTCCCGCCGAGGCACATCTGTCGGCGCAGGATGTCGGTCAGAAGAATTCCAATCTGCTGCGGCAGAATCTGATCGGCTCGCTGGTCGCGGTCATGCAGTCAAACGCCAACGCGGGTAATGCCGATGTGCGGCTGTTTGAGATCGCCGATACGTTCATCCCCGCCGAGGCCGGCGGCGCACTGCCGCGCGAACGGCTGCGGATCGGGCTGGTTGTCGAGGGCGACTTCCGCCTGCTGCGCGGCGTGATCGAAGGGCTGGTGCGCAAGGTCTGCCTCAATGCCGCATTGACCGTTCAGTCCGCCGACTTCAAATGGGCCGACGCCGGCGCAATGCTGCTGCTGGATGGGCGTGAATTGGGCTTTGCCGGCACACTGTCGCCGCAGACGGCCGCCGCGTATGATTTGAATCGACGCACAGTGTCTGCGGCCGAGCTGGATTTTGAAACCCTGCTCAGCGGCGCCGGACGCATCGCCGCCGCCAAGCCCATTCCGCGTTTTCCGGCGATCGTGCGCGACCTGTCGCTGATCGTCGATGAGCCAATCCGCTGGGAACAGATCGAAACGCTAGTCAGCCAGAACGCCCCGCAGGAGTTGGAATCTGTTGCGTTCAGCGGTTTGTATCGCGGCAAACCCATCCCCGAAGGCAAAAAGAGCATCACCCTGTCGCTGCGTTTTCGCGACGAACAAGGCACGCTGCGGCACGATATTGTGGATACGCACGAACAGGCCGTCGTCAAGACACTGACCGAACAGCTCAACGCCCAATTGCGGACGGCATAACTGCTATGG
>JBFZBE010000300.1:0-7369 GCA_041308685.1 Phycisphaerae bacterium | reverse complement strand
ACCGTCGGCCGATGGCTGGACAAGGGACGCTTTCCGGTGGTGCTGGGCGGGGAACATTCGGTCAGCATCGGGGCGTTTCGGGCGATGGCCGAGCGGTACAAGAACCTGACGATTTTGCAGTTGGACGCCCACTCCGACCTGCGGCCAACGTATGAGGGCAGCCCTTGCAACCATGCCTGTGTGATGGCGCGGGCCAAAGAGCTTTGCCCCATCGTGCAGGTCGGCATCCGCAGTATGGACACGGTCGAAAAGCCCAATATGGACAAAAGCCGTGTCTTCTTTGCCCATCAGATCGTCCATCGCCCCCGCCGCGAATGGATCGAGCAGGTCGTCGCCCTGCTGACCGACGAGGTGTATCTGACCATCGATTTGGATGCGTTCGACCCGGCGATACTGCCGGCCACCGGCACGCCGGAACCGGGCGGCCTGAACTGGTACGACGCGATCGAATTGGTCAAAGCCCTGTGCAAGGCCAAAAAACTGGTCGGCTTTGACATTGTCGAGCTGTGCCCCCATGAAAGCCATTGGGGATCGAACTTTTTTGCGGCCAAGCTGATTTACAAGATATTAACGACACGATTTTGCGGCTAAATTATTGAAATTTGGCTTGCAAAAACGACATTTTTGTGTATATTCAAATTTTTGTTGCCCAGGTGGCGGAATTGGCAGACGCGTCAGGTTGAGGGCCTGATGCCCGCAAGGGTGTGCTGGTTCAAATCCAGTCCTGGGCATTTTTTTTGTCTGCGGCACACAAACCCTCCGGCCGAACGGCTGAACTCAAAAAGACCAAAACGCGATACGGGGTTGCAATGATGCACTTTACCAAGATGCACGGGCTGGGCAACGACTATGTGTATGTCAACTGCTTTGCCGAGACGGTCGCCAATCCGGCCGAGCTGGCGGTGCGCGTCAGCGACCGGCATTTCGGCATCGGCTCGGACGGGCTGATCCTGATTGAACCGTCCGGTATCGCCGACGCCCGGATGCGGATGTTCAACGCCGACGGCTCCGAGTCGCAGATGTGCGGCAACGGCATCCGCTGCGTGGCCAAGTTCGTCTATGACCACAACCTGGCGCGCACCGCGACGGAGTTTTCGCTGCCCGGACAGGAAACATTTCCTACCTCGCTGCGGATCGAGACCCAGCGCGGCATCTTGACCGTCGGGCTGGAGATCGGCGCCGACGAAAAGGTCAGCCGTGTGTGCGTCAATATGGGACAGCCGATCCTCGATGCGCCGCAGATTCCGGTGGCGATCAGCGGGGGCAACGTCATCAATTCCCCGCTGGAGATTGACGGACAGGAATGGCTGATGACGTGCGTGTCGATGGGCAATCCGCATGCGGTGTTTTTTTGTGAAGACCTGGACGCCATCGATCTAAACCGCCTGGGGCCGGTCATCGAACATCACGAATTGTTCCCGCAGCGGGTCAATGTGCATTTTGTCAAGGCCGACAGCCCGACGGAATTGTCGATGAAGACCTGGGAACGCGGCAGCGGCATTACGCTGGCCTGCGGCACAGGCGCTTGTGCCTGCGGTGTAGCGGGCGTATTGATCGGCCAGACCGGCCGCGTCGTAACGGCACATCTGCCCGGCGGCGACTTGCAGCTCAACTGGTGCCAGCAGGACAACTGCGTCTATATGACCGGACCAGCCACGGAAGTCTTCAGCGGCACCTGGCCGGAATGATCAATTATCAGTTATCGATTATCAGTTAACAGGTAACAGTTTAGCAGAATGCCAGCGGTGTTCGGAGTACAAGCTTTAGCTTGTTTTTGCGGCACAGACACACTAAAGTGTGTACTCCAAACGGGATTAGCTTCATGTGACTGATGTGTTGCCAATTGACAATCGCTACTCATTCAGCTTTCCGGCGTCTTTGAGCAGTTTGTACTCAACACTGTCCACCAGCGCCAGCCAACTGGCCTCGATGATGTTTTCCGAAACGCCGACCGTTCCCCACATATCCTGCTCGTCGCGGCTTTCGATGAGAACACGCACACGGGCGGCCGTGCCGGCCTTGGCGTTGACGACGCGCACTTTGTAATCAATCAAACTCATATTGCGGATATTGGGGTAAAACGCCTCCATCGCTTTGCGCAGCGCGCCGTCGAGCGCATTGACTGGGCCGTCGCCTTCGCTGACGACATGTTCAATGCGGCCGTCCACTGACAGTTTGACGCTGACTTCGGTTACCATCTTGCCCGACTGACACCGCTCGACATCGACGTGGTACTTGATCAGCTCGAAGCTGGGCGTGTAAGAGCCCATCGCCTTTTTGACCAGAATATCAAAGCTGGCCTCGGCGGTTTCGAACTGATAACCCTCGTTTTCCAGCTCCTGCACCCGCTGAAGGATCGTGCGGGCGACGGCGCGGTCGCTGATCATCTTTTTCTTTTCCAGTTTGTCCAGCACATTGGACGCCCCGCTCAGCTCGGAGATCAAAAACCGCCGCTCGTTGCCCACCAGCTCCGGCGTGATGTGTTCGTAGGTCTTCTGGTTTTTGCGCAAGGCGTCAATGTGCAGGCCGGCCTTGTGCGCAAAAGCGCTTTCGCCGACATACGGCATATTGGCCGCCGGCGACAGATTGGCAATCTCAAACGCAAACCGCGACACCTCAGTCAAGCTGCGCAGCTTTTCGTCGCCGACCGTATGAAACCCCATCTTCAGCGAGAGGTTGGGGATAATGGTGCATAGGTTGGCATTGCCGGTGCGTTCGCCCAGTCCGTTGATCGTACCCTGTACATGACGTGCGCCCGCCCGAACCGCGGCCAGCGAATTGGCCACGGCGCAATCCGAATCGTTGTGGCAATGGATGCCGATGACCACACCGGATAGCGCTCGGCAGACGGTCTGTGTAATCGCAAACACATCCTCCGGCAGCGCGCCGCCGTTGGTTTCGCACAGCGACAGGGTATCGGCGCCGGCCTCGGCAGCCGCCTGCAACACCTTCAGCGCGTATGCGGGATTATTTTTGTACCCGTCAAAAAAATGCTCCGCATCAAAAACGACCTCACGCCCCTGCTTTTTCAAATACGCCACCGAATCGGCGCACAGCGTCAGATTGTCCTCCAGCGAACACCGCAGTACATCGGTAACATGCATATCCCAGGTTTTGCCGACGATCGTTACCACCGGCACCTTGCAGGCCAGCAAGGCACGGATGCCGGCATCGTCCTGCACGGTGTTATTGGCACGGCGTGTGCTGCCGAACGCCGCAACACGGGCGTTTTTGAACGGAATGTCGTAAATACGACGGAAAAACTCTTCTTCCTTGGGATTGCTCAGCGGATAGCCGCCCTCGATATAGTCGATGCCGAATTCATCGAGCCGACGGGCGATCAGGAGTTTGTCCTCGACGGAAAAACTGACTCCCTCGGCCTGCATTCCGTCCCGAAGCGTTGTGTCGTAAATCTTTACTTTATCCATTGTTAGAATCTTTCTGATGCGTTATTACAAAAGATGGATTATACCCCGAACCGCCCAAAAGTAAAGACCAAAACTTATTTGGACGCTGCCAGATGCAATTTTGATTGACCGCACACAAGTCGGCCGGTATGTTGTGCGACGTATATGGTTCAAGGATGCGTATTTACTGGAAAGGTTGCAGCGATGACAACTCCTTCAACACTCAGCCCCGCCGACAGCGGCGCGGCACGGCCGGGCGGTTTATTGATGTCGGCAGCGGCGTTTGTGGTCGTCGTGGCCGGAATGAAAGCCGCCGTCAACATCATCAATCCGTTTCTGCTGGCGGTCTTTTTGGCGATCATCAGCACTCCCGCATTGTTTTGGCTCAGGAAAAAGGGCATCTCCACACCCCTTGCCTTGCTGATCATCTCGCTGGTGATCCTGGTGGCCGGACTGCTGCTGGGCGGATTGCTGGCCGCCTCCATCGCCCAGATCACCCAAAACCCGCCGGACTATACGAAGCTGGAAGACAACTTTAACATCGCGGTCGGCTGGCTGGAGTCCAAAGGCATTCATATCGAAAAAACGCTGATGGATTACCTGCGTCCAGATACGGCCGGTTTTGCCGGATTGATCCGCGACCTGCTCAGCCAATTGGCGTCCCTGATGACCAACGGCCTTTTGATCTACTTTACCACGCTGTTTATCCTGATGGAAGCATCCATCCTGCCGGCCAAGATCCGCCAGGCGATCAACTCCAAAGACAGCTTTGAAAATCTGGCGCAGATCGCTGATACCGTCAAACGGTATCTGGCGTTAAAGACCGCTATCAGCTTGGCAACAGGCGTGTTAGTGATGATCCTGCTAATCGTGCTGAAGGTTGATTATGCGGTGCTGTGGGGATTGATCGCATTTTTGCTGAATTTTGTACCGAACATCGGGTCAATCATCGCGGCGATCCCGGCGGTTATTCTGGCGATGATCCAGCACGGTCCCCTGACGGCGGGACTGACGCTGGCTGGCTATATGGCCATCAACATCACCATCGGCAGTATTCTGGAGCCGCGTATCATGGGACAGCGGCTTGGGCTTTCGACGCTGGTGGTGTTTCTTTCGCTGGTCTTTTGGGGCTGGATACTGGGGCCGATCGGTATGCTGCTTTCGGTGCCGCTGACAATGACCGTCAAAATCGCCCTGCAAATGAACAAAGAAACCCACTGGATGGCGATCCTTCTGGGCTCCAGCGTTCCCGCGTTAGAGCCGCCCCGCAAATAAGGAACTGCACCACCGCAAACATAACATTGCTTAATCCACTCCGACGAGTCGGGGCTTCACTGCGTTCAGTAAAAGACGCAGAGATTTATTTTTTGACACAGATTCACACAGACAAACACAGATTATAATTACTTTTGAAAATCAGTGTAATCTGTGCAATCTGTGTCTAAAACTTTTATTCTGTAAATCCCGCTGAACATTGCGAAGTCCCGATCCATCGGGATTAATCCTGTCAAAAAAATTCGCGTAATCTGCGTTTTTTTCTACGAACTAACAACTACAAACCCTACTCAAACAGGCGATCGCTTTTGTAGGGGTACTGCTGCCCAAAATACCGCTCCGCCTCGTCGGGGCAGCGAAACACCCGATTGGCGGTTTGCGTAATGAAGACCGACGGGTCTTTTTTCGGCATCCAGATGACATAGACCTGCTTGGCGGCTTCGTGGGCGTGCTGAAGCTCGCGTTCGACGCCGCTGGACAAGGCCGGGCGGCCGTCGGGCAGTTCGGGGATAAAACTGACGATCATATCCGCCTGATCGATCAGGGCAAAATCGCGGGCGTAAATCTGGCTGTTGATGTCCGGCTCGATCTGGCGCACCTGCTCGACATCAAGACGGACGGTTTCCCCCAGAACCTTGACCTCAATGTGCGGCTTTTCCTGTGCGGCGGCCTGCTGTGCATAGTACGGCAGATACGCCTCCTCCAGATCGCCGGGATCAAAACACACCAAGTGCTGCTTCATCTGTGCGCGGAACCGATCGATCGTCGCAATCACCTGCTGCATCCCGGCCACATGGGTCATCGGAAAGCTCAGGTAGGCCTTTTTTCGCGTCGGCTCAAACGCAAGCCGATAGAACGCCTCGGCCGTGCTTTGTTCGACGCCGCGAGCCAGGATATAAAACGGCGCCGCCTCGTTGGTTCCCTGCTGCATCATCTGTGTGGCCAGCGTTTCCTCCTCGCGCCAGACGATCAGGTCTTTGAGCGTATGGCGGATATGGTGCTGACGAGTCAGCCGCAAGTGCAGCGGCTCAATGCCGTCGGACAGACAGATAAACAGGTCGGGGTTGAGCTGACGCATCTGGTAAAAATCGAATGCCGGAAACAGCCCGTGCCGCCAGCGGAACGTCGCGTGGGTATTGACGATGACATGCTCGTACTGCTGCGATTTGGTCAGGATATCCTTAAAGACACTGCGCCGCAGTGAGTGCAGCCGCTGGAGCGAAATATCCAGAATCCGCCCCGGGGTGATATCAGGCGATTCGGCGTACATCATTTCGCCGACATTGCACAGCAGGACATTGCGGCCGTGCGATTGGGCGATCTGACAAACCTCGGCCAAATACGGCTTTTTGTCAACACCCACCAGTCCTGTAACAACAATGATCATTAGTCAGTTCGCAGTTCGTAGTTCGTAGTTCTTAGAAATCGACAATTGTCAATCTCAAAGGTTCGCCAGCCGCTGCTGTCTGTCGTGAATCTGCAGGGCAGTGATCAGTTCGTCTATTTCGCCCATAATGATTTTGTCCAGACTGTACAGCGACAGATTGATGCGGTGGTCGGTCAGGCGATTCTGCGGGAAGTTGTAGGTGCGGATGCGCTGAGAGCGGTCGCCGGAGCCGATCATCGTCTTGCGTGCCGAGGACCGCTCGGCGTGGGCCTTGTTCTGGTAATACTCCAGTAAGCGGCTGCGCAGGATGCGGTAGGCCTTGGCGCGGTTTTTGTGCTGGCTGCGTTCGTCGCGCATACTGACGACGATGCCGGTCGGCACATGTTCGAGCCGGATGGCGCTGGCGACTTTGTTGACGTTCTGGCCGCCGGGGCCGCCGGCACAACTGACATTCTCGACCACGTCGTCGGGGTTGATCTCGACGTCCACCTCTTCGGCCTCCGGCAGCACCGCCACCGTCGCCGCAGAGGTATGCACCCTCCCCTGCGACTCGGTCTCCGGCACACGCTGGACGCGATGGCCGCCGCCTTCATAGCCCAGATGCGCCCAGACGCCGGCGCCTTTGATATTCAGCGTTACCTCGCGCAGTCCACCCATTTCCGTCGGGGCAAAATCCATCACCTCAATTTTCCAGCCCTGCTTTTCGGCGTAGCGCGTGTACATATTGTACAGGTCGCGGGCAAACAGCGACGCCTCGTCGCCGCCGGTGCCGGGGCGAATCTCGACGATCACCGAATCGATGGCCGCATCGTCAGCCATCACCAGCGTATCCTTGATGTCCTCGATGAGTTTGTCGGCGGTGACGGCCAGGGCGGCGGCCTCTTCCTCGGCCATGGACTTCATCTCGGCATCGGATCCGGCATCGCGAATCATTTGCCGGGCATCCTCCAGTTGGGCGAGCGACTTCTTGTAGCTGCGGTATTTGCCGACAATCGGCATCATCTTTCCCTGTTCACGGCTCAAGGGAATAAGCTGCTTGGGGTCGGAACAAATGGCGGGGTCTTCCAATTGCCTTGCAATTTCAAGACACCTTGCATCCATTTTTTCCAGTTTGTCCGTCAGGGCTTTAATGACATCTGTGGCCATCGGCTTGTCCGCCTCATTTTATAGAAAAATTACAGACAAAAAAAATACGCTGCCAATCCTTAACCCGGTGGGGTCAAGACAAACAGCGCATAGTGTAAGTACTTTGAATGTAAAGAGCTACTTCTTTTTCTGGAAGCTGTAACCTTCGTTGAAC
>JBFZBE010000299.1:0-3002 GCA_041308685.1 Phycisphaerae bacterium | reverse complement strand
TCCGAATCGTTAAACTGCCCCAGCGTCGCATCCGCCTCGATATCGCGGTACTCGTAATTGAACTGCCATGTCCCCGGCTCGGAGGCCTTGTTAAAGGTCGTGCCGATCAGCCAGCCGGTGTCGTTTTTGTCCCCCGATGCGGTATTGACCACAAAAACGCCGAAGAAAGACAGCGGCTTTTGCCATGCGGTCATCGTGTATTCGGCAAACATCTCGACCATCTTATAGTCATAGACATAGCGGAAATCCTCATCGGCGCCGGGATCGACATCCACGGAGCTGTTGCCCAAAAATTCGCCCACGGCCTCTTCACCTTCAATGTTGCCGTAGCCGAAATAGCCCGCCCCGCCGGTCAGCTTGCTTTTGTTCTCAAAGGTATGGGTCAGGCCGCCTTGTGCGCCCCACAAGCTGGTATCCGCATCGCTGCTGCGTTCTTCCACCCACATCCCGCCGCCGTTGGCAAACAGCGTCAGGTTCTCGGTCAGAGCGGTAGTGTATTTGACCGCCGCCCCTTCCGGGTTCAGGTCGCTGTCCCAGATAAGCTGGTTGTCGCCGACCGCATAAAAGGGCGTGCCCATCTTACCGGCCAGGATGCTTAGCCCCTCGATGCTCTTGGGCTGGTAGGTCAGGAACGCCCGATCCAGCCAGAAGTCCTTGCTGTCAAAGCCGCCATCCAAATCCTGATTGCTGGAGTTCGGATCGCCGCTGCCGGTGGCCAGACGTAAATCATAAAGCCATTCGTCGGCGATCTTGCCCTTTAACCCCAGACGGGCACGGATGCGGGCGCGGTCACGCTGGTTGGTGTTTTCGCCGTCGATCTGCTCATAGCGGAACCGAAAATCGCCATAGAAGCTGATTTTCTCAGCCCACTTGAATGAGCCGATGCTGGTCTCCATCTTCTTGACCGATTTGGCCTGCTCTTGCTGCTGGGCTTCGATATCCAGCAGCTTGGTCTGCATTTTTAAAAGAGCATTGTACTGATTTTCCACTTCTTTGCGCAATTCACTGATCTCATCGGCGCGCACCGTTGCCGACAGACCGGCGGTCATCACGACCGCAGCGATCCACAATCGCATGTTCATTGATACCTCCGTTAATAGACTTTTCCCGTTTGTTTGACTACCTGACACCGTCATATCAAGTATATCAACTTGCCTGCGGAAGGTAACGCTGAAATGTTAGAAAATGATTAGGAAATTATTAAAATCGAGCTAAACTTGTTGTTGTTTTTGTCCTTGCAGGCGATTTGTCCTTTAATTCTTTCGCCGTTTTATATATGATTGATCGCACGATGAAGATAGAATGGATACATATTGGCTCCCCGAGCGACCGACAGCCGATTGTCCGTGCGGGCAAACTGCTGCGTCAGGGCGGTGTGGTCGCTTTGCCCACCCCATCCGGCTATGTTCTGGCCGCAAAGGCAGAACAGGATGTTTTATATCCTCTGGGTTCCCTTTTCGTCCAGTCCTTGCCGCAGCATTACACACTCTACATCGGCAACTGGGACAACCTTGCCCGCTATGTGCCGCGGATGTCTTTGCAAGCCAAAAAACTGCTTGGAAGTGTCTGGCCGGGAGCCGTTACGGCTTTGTTTGAACACGACAAAGTAAATCTTATAAAACTTAAAAAAACAATTCCAATAAAGACATTTAATGTTCTATATAAAGATGACACCATTACCATCCAGTTTCCCGACCATCCGATTTGCTGCGCAGTCTTGAATGAGGCATTAGCGCCTGTGGCCGGGTTTTTTGTACCTTGTTCAAAAAATTCATCATTAATTGAAAATAAAGAACTTATAGATTTTTTGGACGGCTGTGCCGATGCCATTATCGACACCCCCGCCTCACCGCCGAACCCTGCGATAAGCACGGTTGTCAAGTGTGGACTCAAAGGGATTGAGGTTATATGCGAGGGTGCGTATTCCAAGGAAAAAATTAAGGAGATTTCGACAATACAGATATTGTTTGTTTGCACTGGAAACACTTGTCGCAGCCCCATTGCCGAGGCCATTTGCCGGAAATATTTGTCCTCCGCCCTCAATTGTTCGCTTGACCGCGTCGGCGAATTGGGGTATATAGTAGGATCAGCGGGCACAGCGACGATCGACGGCCTGCCCGCCAGCGGCCACGCGGTGCAAATCGCCCGTCAGATGCAATCGCCGCTGGATGACCATCGCAGCAGGGCGCTGACAACGCGATTGATCGATCAGGCGGATGTGATTTTTGCGATGAGCCCAAGCCATTTACAGGATATTGTGCGGCTTGCGCCGGATGCACAGCATAAATGCCGGCTGCTGGACGATGGCGGCGCCATCGCCGACCCGATCGGCGGCGACAGTGATATCTATCGCCGCTGTGCCGAACAGATTGAACGCTCTATATCAGAGAGGATGAACGAACTATTATGAAAGTAGCGATTACCTGCGATCATCGCGGCCACAAAACGGTTGAAGAGATCAAGGCAATGGTCATTCAGATGGGCTTTGAGCCGGTCGTGATGACCAAGCCGGTCGATCAGCCGGTCGATTACCCCGATGCCGCGTTTGAGGCCGCCAATGCTGTCGCTCACAAAGAGGTCGATCGGGCGATTCTGGTCTGCGGCACCGGTATCGGAATGTGCATCGCCGCCAATAAGATCAAGGGCATCCGCGCCGCGCTGTGCTATGACGAACTGGCCGCCCAACTGTCCCGCCAGCACAACGACGCCAATGTTCTGTGCCTGTCGGGCGATCTGATCGGCTCGACGATGCTGCGCAAAATCATTGAAACGTGGCTGACCAGCGAGTTTACCGATGGCCGACACCTCCGCCGCGTCCGAAAGATTCAGGCCATCGAGGACGGCATCGACCCGCGCAATATCACGACAACGCAATAACGTTGTCTTTTTTCGGGGTGTAGCTCAGCTTGGCTAGAGCGTCTGGTTTGGGACCAGAAGGCCGAAGGTTCGAATCCTTTCACCCCGATTGCCTTTAGACAGGGAAAACAACATATACCGATAGC
>JBFZBE010000298.1:0-5160 GCA_041308685.1 Phycisphaerae bacterium | reverse complement strand
TGAAAGACAAGGCGCGGCCACAGATGGCCGTTAGTATGCATCGACCCGGCCGGATAGGCGATTCCCAAGGACTGCGGGCTGGGTTTGCGCAGCAAAGACGCCGCCAGTTTGACGCCTTCCTGATTGGCCGACGCTTCAATCACGATATCCGCCCCGCTGGGGCAATACGACAGTATCCGTTCACGAATGTCCGGGTCTTTGGCATTGAGCGCCGCGGCAACACCCCATTTTCGCGCCGGCTCAAGACGAAACTCCTCGATATCCACAACAATCACACGGACGCCGTGCAGCAGAAGCCATCGGGTATTGAACATCCCGATCATCCCCTGCCCGACCACCACGGCCGTCTCACCCGGCAGCGGGCAGGCCGCCGAAACACCGCGATAGCTGATGGCCGCAACCTCGGCGTGAACATAGTCCCACGGGTCGGCCTCCTGCGGGAGTTTAACAATCATACTGTCCGGGTCACAGCAATGGTGGCTGGCCTGACCGCCCCAGCAAACATTGACACCTTCAAGCGGGATGGGATTACGGCCGGAAACCAGATCGCCGACCCGCCAGCCCCTGACCTGCTTGCCGACTTCGATAACCCGCCCCACCCACGAATAACCCGGGATCAGGGGGAATCGGGCATTGGGCTGCTTGCCGGTCAGCACGCGAAGCTCCGTGCCCGGCGAGACAAACGAATAGAGGGTCTCAGCCAGTATCTGGGTATCCGAGCATCCCTGCAATTCAACCTCGCCCAGCCCCACGGTATGGGGCTTTTCAAAAACAACTGCTTTGATTTTCATAAATAGTCTCGCTTAAAACCCGGTTTGCTTTTTGGCAAAGGACACCACCTTCATCACCTCAATAGCTTGCTCTAAGGTCACCGAAAACTCGGTCTGATGCACCATCGCCATATAAAGCTCATCCCAAAAATCGGTCTTTTTCGAAGGAGCAATCGCCAACGTCTTATGAATCCACTGGAGGGCGTTCTGCGTCTGCATCGTGTAGCCGCCCGGAACGCCGTTATCAACCTTCACCTCGTCCAGCTTGACGGACGGGTCAAGATAGTCCAGTTCAATCGCCGCTGGATTAAGCGAAAGAACCAAACTTCCCCGTGTCCCCAGAACGACATATTCCGGAACGGCTATCTTGGCTGCGCCGCTGATTTCGATATCGACCAGACACCCATCCGCCCCGGTCAACATCAGCTTGACATGGTCTTCGCAGTCCCCGCCGGCAATCAGCCGTTTGCAATCCGCCCAGATGCCTTTGAGCGGTTTTCGGGGGGCGTCGAGCAACTGAAGGGCCTGGTCAATCAGATGCGGCCCCCAGTTGAGAAGCTGGCCGCCGCCGTTTTCTTTCAGCGTCTGCCAGTCACAGCGTCGGCTGTAGACCAGCCGGGACAGCTTAATCGTATGCACATACCCCAGCAGACCGGAGTCGATAATCTCTTTGACATGCAGAAAATCCGGGTCGAACCGGCGATTATGCCGTACATAAAGGCGTCCGGCTGACCGCTGTGCGATGTCCTGTAATTGGATCGCCTGTTCCGCGTTGAGGCACATCGGCTTATCCATCAACACGTGCTTTCCGGCATGGAGGGCAAGGACGGCATGATCGAAATGATCAACCGAGCGCGTTGCAATACTGACCAGCTCCACCGTCGAATCTTCCATCAATTCCTCAATTCGCCCGTAGAGGCGACAGTCCGGATACCGCTCTTTCATCCGATCGCGCCATGGGGCGTAGGTGTCGCAGCCGGCAACAATCCGGAACCGGTCTTTTTTCTGATCCAGTTCGCTGCACTGCATCCCGAAACCGCCGCGTCCGAGTCCAATTATTCCTACTTTAATATCCATCTGCATATCTTATCCAGAAAATTTAACATCCGATCAATGGACCACTATATTATTTTCCCGGCTGCTTGACCGCAACAATCCGGCCGCCGCCATCTTTAGTGAATTGTCGATATCCTCTCATAAGCACCCTTTTTCACTGAGGGAACGAACATCAGTTCTTCAGGTGCTTGTCAAAAAATGATTCGACGCTCGCAATTGTTTTCACATCGATAAACGTTGTATGCCCTGTCTCGGGCAAGATAATCAGATTGGCATCAACGTCAGTTTTTTTCAATAATTCATAAAAATTCTTACTTTGATCGATTTCTACTATATCATCATCTTGTCCATGCACCAAAAGTATAGGCGCTGAATTTGAATCAATGTAATGAACAGGGCTAGCTTTCATTGCCAAATCAAGATTTTCTTTTACGGTTCCGCCCAGAAGTTTTTCAATAAATGACATGAGATAAGCGTTTGTCATTGCAGTCAGATCGCTTGGGCCGCAAAAGCTGCATACCGCATCTACAGTGCTGGAATACTCCAGATGGGTACCGATATTGCCTTCAAGAGATGTATTATCATTGCTGGTTCCAAGAAGTGAAACCAGATGACCTCCCGCTGATACACCCCATACCCCAAAACGTTTTGAGTCTAAGTTGTACTTTTTGGAATGGGCACGCAAAAATCGTACCGCCGCTTTACAGTCATGTATCTGCGCAGGGAATATGGCCTTGTCGGTCAGTCGATAGTTAATACTGGCAATGGCGTATCCTTTTTCAAGAAATCCCGTCGAAACAGCGACCGGGTCTTCCTTGCTCATGCCGGCCCAACCTCCGCCATGAACAAAGATAATCAATGGCAAAGGTTTTTCACTCTCTGGTACATATATATCCAACAACAAGGAATAATCCCCTATCTGTGCATATTCAATGTCTTTGTGGAGCGTAATTTTCGCAGAAGTTTCTGTTGTGGGCCGATTCGATGCCTCAGCGGGCGAAATATCGGCCTGTTCAACAATCCATTTCCCGTCCATATGCACTGCTCCTGAAAGCGAACTCTGATTGCCTCTCAGCACAAATTCTGAATTATTAACTTTCAACTGTGATCCCCTTAACATGGCCATGCCCGTGACATCACTGCCTTGTCGACTGACAACGACCCCTTTTGCATCCGTTTTGACGTCCATTCCGGACCAATCGCCCTGGTTTTGACGCCACATAATCCAATACTCCGACTCCGGCAATGAAACACGCACGACGACCGCACCCTTGACTTCCGTCGTTTCGATCTCGGGCATTCGCTGTGACGCCGGACGCGGCGCCAAGACGGTCAAGAAAGTACACTCTTTTACAGGCGACGCCGTTGACCGTATCAATCGATAAGAAGGAACATTTTCCTTGGGCGTACCCCAGCCCGAAAAACGATACTTCAGCGGGCAGGATGCCTGTGAATAAATCATCAGATTGTTTTTCCCTGTCGCACTGACAAAGGTGTTTTTCTGGCCGGTGACGGGGCCTTTGCATGTGAAATTCAGCTCCATCATTTCTTCTTTTTTAGCGATGACCTCATCAAAGAGAACAAACACATCCGGCCGCAGAAACACCACATGACGATGAAACTGCACTGCCTGAGGATAAACCGCCGTCGCGTCGGCAATCAGCCAGTCGATGCCGCCTTCTCGTCCGGGGCAAACCGGCCCTGAAGTACTCAGCAACCCCCTGAACGACGTATCAAATCGTCCCTGATTGTCCTGACTTTGCTGTGAAAACGTCAGCGTATTATGACAAAAGGTTTCCTGGTACTGTCGGGCGAGCGGGTTGTAGTAATTGACCATCCCCGGATCCAGCAGCATGTCTTCGCCGTTATACTCCAGAATAATCGACGCCCGGTCTTTATGGCCGTGTCCCACCAACTGCTGGATATTCGTTATCGCCAGATGGGTATCGCCGTACTTCCAGCCGGTTCGCAGAAATGCAACCGGCTCATCCCCAAACGCCTTGGCCGGCGGCAGGACGGGTTCTTTCGGTTCAACAATGTCGCGATGTGCCATCAGTGCCAAGCTCAGCACATCCTCGGATTGTCCCGAGGCATAGCTTTCATTCCATAAATACTGTGCCGCAGGGTCTTTCAGATGGCGCGCAAAAAAGGCAAGCACCCCGCCCTGTATCCAGTTTTTGCCGCCGTTGTCGCTCCAGGACAGCGTCAGCGGCTTTTCGTGGGCGGTGGACCGCGCGTGCAGCAGAAATTCCATCGCCGCAACAAAGGACGGCGATACCAACTCCGAAACCGGCGCCTCCGTACAGGCCGACATCACCATCATCGCCTCAATGTACATCAGCATCGCAAAATCGCCATAACCGGCGCCTTCTCGTAATACCCCTTCTCGGCTCCAGGGGCCAAGCTGCCCATAATCTTTCAAAAAGCTCAGCGTCCACTCATACATCTGTTTATAGACGGGGTCTTTGTCTTTCAGGATGACCGCCTGCATCAGCAGCGGCGTGGCAAACCATGCCCCCTGATTGAATTTCATATACCCATCGCGGTTTCGTCGAAGCCGGTCATAAAGAATATAGATTCCCTTGTCGGCAAAGGCCTGCTCGATCAGTTCACGTTCCTGCGGGCTAAAACAATGATACAGCATATCATAGGACACCGCCACACCAAACGCGACATCCCCCATGTGATAGGTATGATTCATATACCCGCCAAAGCCCTTCGGATACCATCCGGTAAAGCTGTCTGAGTAGGACAGCAAATCTCCGATCTGGGGCCGAATGACATTGCCCGTCGCCTCGCCGCGCCAGTCCTCGCTTTGTGCGGCCCTAAGAACCCAACGTCGCGCCGCAACAGCATATTTTTCCTGGCCGGTGATCAAATGGGTCATCGCAACCTGAGGCCCAAAGACCTTCATCCCGGCGCCCATCAATCCCTTAAGCTGGCCGATGCCGCCGCCGTAAAGCCGGTTTCCGATTTTTCGGTCCACTAATTCAGTGGCAATGGCCTGATCCGCCTGGTCTTTGATGGCCGCAAACACCCTGGCCGCCGGCGTATTCGGATTTGTCGCCTGTTTTCGCAGTTCGGGCAGGTCCTCTCGGTGCAGCATAAAACCAAACGGCAGACTCTCTTTGAGCGGATCGCCAATGGGGGTATGTGAATCCACCGGCTTATCAAACGGAACCTGCGGAACTTTGCGTCTGATATACTTCTGATCGGGAAAATTG
Organism: Phycisphaerae bacterium; assembly: GCA_041308685.1. GTDB lineage: Bacteria > Planctomycetota > Phycisphaerae > Sedimentisphaerales > Anaerohalosphaeraceae > T3Sed10-213. The sequence continues at coordinate 110 of JBFZBE010000298.1, read as the reverse complement.
CTGTAGTAAGAACACGGCCATATCTGGTAAGGCGGCCCCAGCCGAACAGCCACTTCATTTATCGGCGCATCATCAAGCGCCGTGGGTTTTCTCAGGAGAAGATAAAACAG
>JBFZBE010000297.1:0-2543 GCA_041308685.1 Phycisphaerae bacterium | reverse complement strand
TGAGGCGGGATTGACCGAGACGGCGATCTTGTCCTATGCGGCCAAGTATGCCTCGGCGTTTTATGGGCCGTTCCGCGACGCGGCGCACAGCGCGCCGGCCTGCGGCGACCGCAAAAGCTATCAGATGGACCCCGCCGCCGCTGCCGCACAGGCGCTGCGCGAGATCGCGCTGGACATCGAGGAGGGCGCCGATATGGTGATGGTCAAACCCGCAATGGCCTATCTGGACATCCTTCGGCAGGCCAAAGACCGTTTCGATGTGCCGCTGGCGGCTTATCAGGTCTCCGGCGAGTATATGATGCTGCACGCGGCAGCGGAAAAAGGCCTGCTCGACCTGCCCGCGGCAATGCGGGAGTCGCTGACGGCCATCAAACGCGCCGGGGCGGATATCATCATCACCTATTTTGCCAAAGAGGCCGCCCAAAGAGACGGCATTTAGTGGATTAATGAGAATTGAAAGGGAACCTTTTGGAAATGCAACATCACTGTGTGATAGCGATGTGTCTGTCCGTAGTTTGCAGCGTATGGGCTCAAGAGCAGCCGGCGGGTTCCGGCGGAAAACCGTACCCCGATGACATTGCCGGATGGACGGAACAAGACAAAGCCGCTCAGCGGCGCGCGGCGGCAGCGCTGTCGGCGGATATTACCGCGGCGATAGAACGCAAAGACAAGACGTTTCGCATCGCCCCCGGCCACTACCGTTTTGCCAAAGGCAGTCCGGCCGAATCGCTGTGCATTGCCGGCGCTGACGGTTTCCAGATCGATGCAGCAGGAGCAACCTTCTGGTTTGATGTGCATTCTACGCTGCGGCTGGAAGATTGCAGTCAGGTTGCTGTTTCCGGCCTAACCATCGATTACGATCCGCTTCCGTTCAGCCAGGCGACCGTGAAGGCGATCAATCACAAGACCGGTCATATCGACGCCTTGTTTGACTCCTGTTATCCGCAGGTACTGACCAAATATGATTCCCTGCCCCAGAACGGCGACGGAGGGTTATCGATTCGTTTTTTTGATCCTGCCGGAGAAAACTTAATCAAATTACCGTGGGAGGCAGTCCGTGATTTTGAACAATTGGAGGGTTCTCTATACCGGATTGTTCCGATGAACAATCGACTGCTGAACGCCGCCGATCACCGCGATATCGTAATGCCGGGCTGTAAAATGACGGTGATGCAGCATGGAAAGGTTACGGTGTATCTGAATCGCTGCCGGGAGATAACGCTCTCGGATATGACAATTTACGCCTCGCCGGGCTTTATTTTTTATGAACAGAATGGAGACGGGCCTAACCGCTATCAAAATATCCGTTTGACGCGACGGCCGCAGACAGATCGGCTGATGGTCAGTACGCTCGACCAGTTTCATTCGTATCTGATGAAACACGGCCCGGTGATCGAGAATTGCGAATTCAGCTATGCGGGCGACGATTTTGTAGCCGTACACGGTTTCTTTGCACATGTCGTGCGGACGCAGGAGGATGGCCGGATGACGCTGGTAACAACCTTTGAAAATGATCTGTCAAAGGGGTCTGTGCTTGACTTCTATGACCTGCAGAATGGACAGTTCCTTGGACGCGCAGCGATAACGGAACTTGAATTGCTGGACAAAAAAGAAGCCGTCCGTCTGGCCGCCGAAGTCGATCAGCGCCGAAAAGAACGCGGAGTAACCGGAAGAAATTTTGTTGGTGAGACGGACGCTGTCAATGTAACGCTGGATCACCACATCGCGTTTACCGGAGATGTCGTGGCCCAATGCCCCGATCGCCGCGGGGCGGGGACTGTGGTGCGAAAAAACACCTTTCGTCACGGTACGGCACGGGGTATCTATGTCCGAAGCAACGATACCATCGTGGAGAAAAATACGCTGTTCGAAGTTGCGATGTCGGCGATTGCCGCCGGACCGGATTGTTACTGGTATGAGTCGGGCTTCGCCGATGGCCTTGTGATTTCGGACAACACAATCATCAACTGCGGCAAAGCGTCATTTATGCAGGGTCTGATAGAACCATTCATCGGCGCTATCCATATTTCCTCGATCATGGGGCAGTACTACCCGGTTCGATTTTACGAACACAAGCAAAATACCGGTATTGTTATCCGAAACAACCGGATCATCAATCCCGCCGCCTGCGGCATTTTTCTGGCGAACGCCAAACAGTCTGTGATCGAGTCCAACGTGATTGAATCGCCGTTTGCCAAGCGCAACGGATTGTCCTCCTTCGATCAAATTCAGGCGTCGGGGCAGCCGCTCAAGGAACGTCCATTTTATGCGATCTATCTGATCGCTGCCGATGACATTACCATCCGTCAAAATAGCGTGCGTTATCCGCCCGAACACCTGCTCGGTGATATCGGCTGCGGTCTCTGGACAACAAACATCAGGACAGATTAAAATAAACAGACATTTTTAAGAGGCGATACAATGCAGTTTTTGAAAACAGATGCCGTTGTAAAAAGCGGTTTGGTGTTGATCCTCTGTCTTGCCGCAGCCGGCCGGTGCGGCAAGACGCTGCCGGTGGAAGATTTCGGCGCCGTTGGCGACGG
>JBFZBE010000296.1:0-3514 GCA_041308685.1 Phycisphaerae bacterium | reverse complement strand
GCTGACGGTCGGCCAGCCGGATGCATCGGCAATCGTCTGGGTCGATATCAACGAGCCGGGCGGTTTCGTTGGGCAGATGAGCCGCTACCTGATCACCAACGCCCAGTATGCGGCGTTTCTGGCCGCGGCGCTGGACGATGCACTGATCACCATCACGCAGGACGAATACGAAGTCATTTATGTCAACAGCGCCGCCAATCCGGCGATTCAATACACCGTGCTGTATCCCGGCGTCCCCGACGCACAGATCGCCTACGATATGCAGACCGGCGCCTTTTCGATTCGGCAGCGCGATGGGTTTGATATGTCCGATCACCCCGTTGTCAATGTTACCTGGCACGGGGCCAAGGCATTTTGCGACTATTACGGCTATCGGCTGCCCACGTCCGCCGAATGGCAGGCGGTCGCGGATTTTGACGGCAGCTATATCTATGGCTGCGGGGCGACGATCAACGCATCTGTTGCCAACTTCAACGATCCCAACATCAGCGTTGACGGTTACGGCAACAATCCGCTGGAACTGTCCGATATGCCCTACACCACCCCGGTCAACACCTATCCGGCGTTTGGTTACGGCCTGAACGATATGGCCGGCAACGCACTTGAATGGACATCGACCGTCGGCACGCCCGCAAGCACGCGCATCGTGCACGGCGGAAGCTGGTTCAGCAATGCCCAATTCTGCACCGTGCTGTACAATGAAGAAGTCAGCGCCGATACCATTTATAACACGCTTGGTTTTCGTCCCTGCCGTGATGTTACCGAGTAGTTTGCCCAAGCACAAAAAAGCTCATCCGGCGAATGCGTCGAGATGAGGACAAAAGAACACAGAATACAGAACCCAGAAGGTGGAATTTTTCTTGAAGTAGGATTTTTGCCACGAATTAACACCAATGAACACGGATTTTTTTGCGGGATGCTGGAATCTATTACGACAGCGCCAAGGCAATCGCAAGAAATTGCAATACACACGATATAGGTAGGGGCGAACCTGTGTGTTCGCCCGTGGGGGGGCGGCGTGTGTAACGTCGCAGAACAACCCCGACACAGGGCAGACACGCAGGTCTGCCCCTACGCGGTTTATTGCCGGAAGAACCCACAAAAAGAGAAACAGTGACTCCCCTCGGATACCCGGTTTCTTTTGTTTGCCAACGAATAGCGGTCTTGACATTTTAGATCGCAATACACATGCTCATTGTTTTTCAAGCTCCCGCTGTATTCTTTTGTTAATGATTCATTGAGCAACTTCTGGGTTTTACTACGTTTCAAACGGCAATCGGTTTGGTGGATTTATAGGATGTGCAAAGATGAGAATTATGAAACGACTATTCAGCCGGCTTAAATCCGAAGCACGAAATCCGAAATCCGAATTCAAAATTCAAATGACAGAATGCCAAAACAATCTTGTCACAACGCTTGGCAGAATGCGTCAAAAAGGAAAAGTTTGGGTCATTTTAAATTTTTGACATTCGAATTTGTTTCGTATTTCGATGTTCGATATTCGAATTTCATTGCCGCCGTTCGTTTATTTCTTAAAAGACAAATACGAAATCAGATGCAAGAATATAGGGGTACGCGCGCAGCGTTTCTGTGTGTATGCGCCAAAAACAGCGCGGCCGCTGTCGCTGCGGGCGGATAAGGTCTGTTGCCGGTGTTATTCGGCTTCTTTGGAGCTGATGAGGGTATAGACCTCTTCGGGTGAGGCGGCCTTTTCCAGGCGGCCTTTGAATTGTGCATCCAGCAGCAGCCGGCTGATGCGCGCCAGCGCCTGAATGTGCGGGCCGGTCTGATCGGGCGGCGAGACCAGCAGCACGATGATCTGCACGGGTTTGTTGTCGATGCTTTCAAACTCGATCGGTTCGGCGGCGATGCCCACGGCCATGACCAGTTCTTTGGCCGCGGCGCACTTGCCGTGCGGGATGGCAATGCCAGAACCGATGCCCGTGCTGCGGGTGGCCTCGCGGGCCAGCACCGCTTCCAGCGCCTCGGTACGGTCGGACAACTGGCGGTTGTCGGCCAAAACGTTGATCAATTCCTCAATCGCGGCGTCCTTGTTCTTGCTGTCCAAAGGCGCTTTGATACAGGCCGGCTGAAGGATTTGTGTCAGCATCATATTTGTATCTTTTCAAACTCTGTTATTGCATTTTAAGGTACAGACAAAGCGTCCCTTATAGCGGCAGTTGGGGGGCAATGCAACAGGAATTTCAAAGATTTTTGCCCGCGGCTACCGTCCTGCCGCCGCCAGTTCCATCACCTCGGCCGTCTGCTGGGCGGCACGCTGGCGTTTTTTGATGGTACGCACGGGGGCGGGCGTCTGCCCTTCGGGGGCGACAGCCGTCTCTACGGCCTCTGCGGCGGTTTCGGCATACACATCCGCCCCGATCTCCTCCCAAAGCCCTTCGGCACGCGAAAAAACGCCGCCCGAAAGCATCACCCGCATCTGCGGCCAGGCGTTGATCTGGCGAATGCGGTCGATCATCCCCCGCACAGCCGGGGCATCTTTACCGTTAAACCCATACATCAAAAGGACATCCGGCGCATAGCCGCCAATGAATTCCAGCACGTCCTCGGTGTTGACCGTCCCGCCCAATAAGCGGCACTCCCAACCCTCGCTTTCAAACAGGTCGGCGGTCATCTGGCCGCCCAGCTCGGCCTGTTCGGTTGCCGCCGTAACGATCACAACCCGCTTATTGACCATCGGGCGACGCGGCAGCTTGTTCTGTAACTGGTTGACAATGCTGCGGTTAATACGCGAGGCCATCGCCTCCTGGCTGGGCGAGATGCGGTCATCGCGGTAAAGCTTGTCAATTTCGACCATCATCGGCCAAATCAAACCCATATAGACACTATGTGCGGTCGCTCCACCCTGCAATACCTCCTCGACGATCAGCCGGCAGGCCATCCGGTCGCCGGTCAACAGTGCTTTCAAATACCGCTCGGAGCAGAATCGCTTTACCATAGTTACCTGGCCTTTCTATTTTATCAATATTTCTTTTTGTTTTTTCTGTAATTGTTAAATTAGGTAATCTTAACACACACCTTCATCGGGATAGCACGCCAAAAAACTTTAGTTAAAATGGGAAAGATAGGAAATATAGGTCAAGTTCATAAGCTCTCCTAAATTATACCATAACCCACTTCTATGAATTGATTTAGGTTAATGATGAACCGGCCAATCGGCCGATAATAAGTGGTTGATTCGCTTAATAAATAGGGTAAAAAAATGTTAAATTGGGTAAAATTTTCGCATCTGGGTGTTTATGTGCATATCCCGTTTTGTGTGTGTAAGTGCGGGTATTGCGCGTTTTACTCCGAGCCGATCGGCCAGCGCGACCCGCAGCCGGTTTTGACGGCGATTCTTGACGAGCTTGGCCGTTATGCCCCGACCGAGCCGGTGCAGACGCTGTATATCGGCGGTGGTTCGCCGACCTGCCTGCCGCCGTTGGTCTTGTGTGATTTTCTGGCCGCGCTGACCGAACGGCTCGGACACATCGAAGAATTCACTGTGGAATGC
>JBFZBE010000295.1:0-4544 GCA_041308685.1 Phycisphaerae bacterium | reverse complement strand
ATGTCGCTGTGCGGCCTGCCTATCGAACAGTTGATGGACACCTACGACCAAATGGCAAGACACCACCATTTCCGCCCCGGCGAGCTGGACGACATCTCCGCCATCGGACTGCAAATCCTGCCATAGCATACGCCTGGATGCTGACCGCAGGCGTCTATTCTTGCTACGAAAAACGCGAAAGGCATGAAGATTTTTTGGATGGGCTTACCAAGGTTTTACCCTCCAACGTCCGTCCGATAATTTCCCGAAAAACCAATTTTCAGGCCGAAAAACGACGTTTTTTTCTTGGCGGCATCCGGAAAAATACCGAATCTGCGATTTTTTATTATTTTTTGAAAAATTACACTTGACTATTTTTGACGGATATGGTTTAATACCGTTACAGTTCAACTCGGGGGAGTTGTAGGATAGATCGTTGCGGGCTGACGCATAGCTCGAAAGCAATGTAAATTATTTTTGTTCTTTGTTGTTGTTCATTCTGATGGACTGGCGTCTTGGAGAGGACGACAGGCATTTCTGGAGAGGCCAAGGAAAGAGTGCGATAAGCGAATGCGCCCTTTGTGCGCCTTGAAATAGCGATATTATCGGAGATACGGCGTCTGCCTTCGCTGCATAGAAGGCGATGTTCGTTGGGAGAGTCAGGAAAGGTTTTGCGGAGTCAGGAAAGGAACGTTGTCAAGTAAAGAGATGTTCTTTTTTTGAATCGTAAGGCCGTTTCGCGCTTTAGTTGCACATCCATAACGCCGAATATGCCTTTGCGTTTCTATATTTCTAAACGGAATTGGTCTAAACAGAAAAGGTAAGGGAGAACGATGATGAAGAAATTAGGATTGATTGCAATTGTGTTGCTGGCGGTTTGGCCGGCAATGGCAGTCCCTGAGGGGACGACGTATCAGTGCTGGGACTTCACACAACAGACCAGCCGACTGGGCATTACGCCGTCAGAGTTTTTCAATCCGTATGGCGATCCCGACGGCGGCCCTGTGGCGTTGATTCAGGGCATGGGCGGAAAGTCCGTCAGTTGGAGCAACGGAACGTGGGTAGGTGAAGAGTTCAAGATCATTATTGACATTCCCAATCAGCCGATTCCGCGCGAAAATGATTACAAGCAGCTTTGGATCAATATACGTTATCTGGGAGAAGTGGCCTTTGCTTGGGTAGCGGATGCGGTGTCCGGTGAGAAGTTTGACCTGATCACCGAAAAACCGGGGCAATCGGACAATTATAAAACGCTCCGTCAGGAGTGGTATATTGCTCCCAATCCGGTTGAGGAGATCATCGTGATTGGCTTCAAAGGCAGTGCGGCCGGCGTGCCGGCGGTGCTGGATAAGATTTGTGTGGAGACCTGGTGTGTGCCGGAACCGGCGACGCTGGCGATCTTGGGGGTGGGTACAGCGATGGCGATGAGGCGAAGGAAGAAAGTTTAGCGGCATATAAAAAGCAGCAGCGAAATGATGGATTACATTGATTAAAAAACGAGAGGGCGGTTGCATGAAAATGTATAAAGCAGCGATAGTGTGTATGATGGCGGTGCTGGCGGTTTCCGGCATTGTGAGTGCGGCCTTGACCGATCTGCCTACAGGGTCGATCGCGCAATGGACTGGCAAATCTTCTTACTATGTCAATCTGGGCGGCGGTAAGTTCATCAACGGCCATATTGAGTTCGCCGTGTATGACACGCAGGCGATCAACAATCTGGGGATCACCGTTCCCAACGAAAAGCGGTATCTGTATGCCTACCAAATCTTCAACACCGGCGAGCTGGGCAATGCGGCGATGGCCTATTTCGGCCTGACCGGAATTGAAGAAGGCGCGATCGAGGGCGACCAGAATCTCGGTACGGCCTCTGTCAGCGGCAGCCCCGATGCAGTGAACGCGACGGGGAAAGGCGTCAACCTGTCCAAGACCAAGGCATTCTTTGAGTTCGGCACAGGCGACGGCGTTCTGCTCAAGGACAAAAAGTCCTATTTTCTGCTGATTGGCAGTAATGCGGGGCCGAAGGTCGGCGGCTTTGAGTTCAAGGCGGCTCCCGATGACGAATTGCCCGTGCCGGGCGATGACAACACCGTTCCTGAGCCGGCAACATTGGCGTTGCTGATCGGCGGTGCGGCAGTGGGCCTGCGCAAGCGTCTTCTGGCGTAGTTTTTGGGTTTCGAAAATCTTTGAATATGTTCCAAGTTTTTTGGGGGGAACAGCAATGATCAGGACAAGTATGCGTGCAGCGATTGTGGGTGTATGGGTGATGACAAGTGTGCTGGCGGTCGGCATGGCCGCCGCACAGGGCAATGACCCGTTGGGGTATGCGGTGGTCATTCAGCAAAGCCCCGCCGCGGGCGGTGCGGTTACGCCGGGCGCCGGTGTGCACAAGTTCGGCCCCGGCCAGACGGTAACACTGTCGGCCATTCCAAACCCGGGGTATCGTTTCGTGTATTGGCTGGGCGATGTGTCCGCGGCCAACGCGACGGATACCTCCATCAGCGTCGATGCCCCCAAAATGATCGTTGCGGTCTTTGAACGTGAAGATTTTGAAGAACCGCTGACAGCGGCGGCCCCTGTGGCCGGCGGCGGCGGTGGCGGCGGCGGCCTGCGTGCCACGCCATTTCCGGTCGGCGCCAGTGAAATGTCCGGCGGAACCGGCGCCTCACTGGATGCTTACGACTATCCCATTATGCCGGCTGCCCCGGATTTCTTTGACGACGACGTACCGGTGCCGGGCGAAGAAGACGATGATGTGGTGGTCCCCGGCGATGGCGATCAAGTGCCCGAACCGGCAACGCTGATGCTTTTGGGATTGGGAGCGACCGCTTTGTTACGCAAACGAAAATAAGTTTACCACTTTCCGTGTGCCCGAGCAGCACTGATAACGTACAGTACAATACTGCAAGGGAGCGTCCTGCAAAAGACGGAGATTGGCACACGGAGGAGATGTGATGCCGGAAATGGCCGAGCGACGGGTGCGTTCGGCCACTTTCCTTTTATGGGGGAGCAGTTGTCAATTATCAGTGAACAGTTGAGGAATTTCTCATTAACTGATAACTGAAATCACTGTTTGCGGAAGACCGCAACGACGTTTTCGACCTCGACGACAAACAGCCGATTGTCCCCTTCAAAATCCACCGGGATCGCCCCTTTGGGGTTGAACAGCACCTTGTCGTACTGCCTGAGCGGAAACTCCGTGGACATCTGAATTTCCGCCGACACCGACACGATCCGGCCGGTGATGGTCGGTATCTCGATGTTGTCCGGCAGTTGAATGCCGCCCTTGGTCTGCTTTTTGTCCTCATCCTTGCGGATCAGGACGCGCTTGCCGATGGGTTCGATCGTCTCAAACGGATCATTCGGCACAGTTTTGCTGCTGTCTGCCATAGTTCTTTAATCTTCTTTTTTTGTCGTCTTTCTGGCGGTCCTTTTGGGAGCGTCCTCGACGGCCAATATCTTCTTGGCTTCTTCTTCGCTGGCCGGCGGCCACTGACCCGCGGCGGTCAGGGCTTTGAGTTCATCCAGCTTTTTCATACTGACGATGGTGCGGCAGCGCGGGAACTTGTTGCAGCCCATAAACGGCCCGCGTTTGCTCTGACGGATGACCAGCTCGCCGGTCTTGCATTTGTGGCATTTGATGCCGGATGGTTCGGCCGGCGGCTTGGGCGGCAGGGGGTTGCCTTCCTTGTCCATCTTGAGGATGGTCTTGCAGGCCGGATAATCCGAGCAGCCCAGGAACGGCCCGAAACGGCCGCTCTTGCGCACCAGCGGCTTTTGGCAGTTGGGGCATTTGTGTTCGGTCGGTTCGTCGGTGTTTTCAACCATTTTGCCTTCCTTGTCGCAGGGGCTTGCGAATTTGCATTCCGGGTACGCCGAGCAGCTCAAAAAGCGCCCGTTCTTGCCAAAGCGATAGACCATCGGCTTTTGGCATTTGGGGCAGACGTATTCGCTCGGCTCGGTGGCGGCCTTGGCGTGCTTCATTTCACCGGCGGCCTTTTCAAGATTCTCTTTGAACGGCCCGTAAAACTCGTTCAGCACGCGCACCCAATCCAGATGCTGCTCTTCGATCTTGTCGAGCTGCTCTTCCATGTGCCGTGTGAAGGCCACGTCCATCACATTCGGGAAAAACTCATTGAGCTTGTCGGTTACAATCTCGGCGACCTGCGTGGCCTGAAACTTTTTGTCCTCTTTTTCGACATAGCCGCGATCCTGAATCGTCGAGATGATCGACGCATAGGTACTTGGCCGGCCGATGCCTTCTTTTTCCAGCGCCTTGACCAGCGACGCTTCGGTGTAACGCGCCGGCGGCTTGGTAAAGTGCTGCTCGGCTTTGACGGCTACTGCGGCCAGCGGGTCGGCCTGCTTCATCGCCGGCAGGCGCGGCTCCTCGGTCGGCGTCGCCCAGACGCGCGTAAATCCGTCAAACACCAAAATCCGCCCCGTCGCCCGATACCCGCAGACAAAGCCCTCGGCCTTGCCCTCGATCTCGACGCGGGTGGTGTCCCACTGGGCGGCGGTCATCTGGCAGGCGATAAACCGCCGCCAGATCAAGTCGTACAGTTTGT
>JBFZBE010000294.1:0-12651 GCA_041308685.1 Phycisphaerae bacterium | reverse complement strand
CTCAAAAGCGAATTTTTGGCCTTGAACAGCTCGATATTTTTCTCGGACAACTGGGCGATCTTGGCATCCAATTGTTGGTTGGCGCGTTCCAGTTTGTGCTGCGATTCCATCAGGTTGTCCAGCATGTGGTTGAAAGCGTCCGAGAGCTTTTCGTATTCGTCGCCGGTGCGGATGGCGCTGCGGGCGTCATAGTTGCCCTCGGCGACGTTGTTGACCAGTCCGCGCAACTGACGGATCGGCCGCAGGATGACGCGCTGTGTGATGGTATAAAACGCCACCATCGCGCCCGTCGCCGCCAGCAGCCCGGCCACCCAAATCCACAGGCGGTTCATAAATCGTGTGCGCCCCAGTTCGCGCGCCGGCGTCTGTACGGCCAGCACGCCGATTTCCTGATTGAGATTGAACGGGATGGCCGTGCCTTGCGGTGCATGACAGCGCAGACAATTCTCATCAGCCAGCACGACACGCATATAATAGCATCGCTGCATCCCGCGATGCCGCTCGATCCAGGCGCCGTCGATCAGCTCCGGGTCGCCGCGAAGATACTTCAGTTGAGCCAGTTGTGTATTGGTGAAATTGGCGGGCTTGAGGGTGGGGTTGGCGTCGGTGCGATGCCAGACGATGACGGGTTCGTCGTCCGGCCGCAAAAGGCCGTTTTCATTGAGCCGCGGGCGTCCTTTTTCGCTGGCCGGGTCGAGTTGAAAATGCCGCTCAAACACCACATCCGCTACGGCGCGTCCGGCGTCCAGCGCCGATTTTTCCGTGAGCTTACCCATCCACAGGTACGGTATCAGCAGCGCCAAGAGCAAACTGAACAGCACCGCCGCCCCGAATTGCAGACGGCACTTTTCCGCCAGTGAAAGCCCTTTGAGCCGCACTTTCACCAATATCGGATCAAGCCATTGAAGCCAGCGCTTCAGCATATTTTCGATTTCCTATTTCCTATTTTCAAATGTGAAATAGGAAATTTGAAATAAATCCGTGCGATCTGTGAAATCTGTGATTTCTATCATTTCTTTTCCTGCTCTATCTGGTGCAGGTGCGTTTGAACGCGGATGTTCAGTTCTTTCAGCTGCGATTCGTCCACATCCGAGGGCGCCTCGGTCAGCAGACATTGGCCGCGCTGCGTCTTGGGGAATGCGATCACGTCGCGGATGTTGTCGGTCTGCGTCAGCAGCATTACCATACGATCCAGCCCAAAGGCGATGCCGCCGTGGGGCGGTGCGCCGTATTCCAGCGCCTTCAGGAAGAAGCCGAATCGATCCTCGGCCTGTTTGCGGGTGATGTTGAGCAGGTCAAAAATCTTGGCCTGCACCTGCGGGTTGTGGATACGCACCGAGCCGCCGCCGATCTCTGAGCCGTTGACCACCAGGTCATACGCCTGCGAGCGGATGTTGCCCGGGTCGGTTTCCAGCTTTTGCAAATCCTCCGGCACCGGGGCGGTGAACGGATGGTGCAGCGAGTCGTAGCGTTTTTCGTCGGCGTTCCATTCCAACAGCGGGAAATCGACCACCCAGACAAACTCCAGACGATCGGCTTCGTACAGACCCAGCTCTTTGCCCAGCCGCACGCGCAGCGGCGCCAGCGCCTTATGCACGATCTCCGGCTTGTCGGCCACCATCAAGATCAAATCGCCGTCGACGGCGCCAAAGCGGGCGATGATCTGCTGCTGCTGGTCGTCGGTGAAGAACTTGGCGATGTTGCTTTTCAGTTCCAGCCCGGCACCGGATTCTTTCTTGCCGACCTTAAACCACGCCAGTCCCTTTGCGCCGAAATCGGCCACGGCCTGTGTGAGTGTCTTTTCGATGTCATTGCGGGAGTACTTCTCGCCGCCGCCAACGGCACAGATGCCCTTGACGATGCCGCCCTTGGCGACGGTCGATGTAAACACTTGGAACTGGCTGGCCGCGGCGATGTCAGAGATGTTTTTGAGCTTCATCTCAAACCGAAGGTCAGGACGGTCGATGCCGTACTCGTCGATCGCCTGCGAATAGACCATCTGGCGGATCGGCAGTTTGACTTCTACGCCGAGAATTTCTTTGAACACGCGGGCGACTAATCCTTCGTTCATCCGCATGACTTCTTCGGACTGTACAAAGCTCATCTCCACGTCGATCTGTGTAAATTCCGCCTGCCGGTCTGCGCGGGGGTCTTCGTCGCGGAAGCACCGGACGATCTGGAAATACCGATCTGTGTTGGCCACCATCAAAATCTGCTTGAACAACTGCGGCGACTGCGGCAGGGCGTAGAAACACCCTTTGTACAGACGGCTGGGTACGAGAAAATCGCGTGCCCCTTCAGGCGTGCTCTTGCCGAGCATCGGAGTTTCGATCTCCCAAAAGCCGTTGGCGTCGTAATAATCGCGGGCGATCTTGGCCACGCGATGCCGCACTGCCAGCCGCTTGAGCATACTCGGCCGGCGCAGGTCGATATAGCGGTACTGAAGCCGCAGTTCCTCGTTGACCGACAGGGCGGTGTCGATCTCAAACGGCGGTGTCTTGGACTGGTTCAAAATCTCCAGTTCCTCGACGACCATTTCGATCTGGCCGGTTGCAAGCCGGGGGTTTTCCATCCCGGCCGCACGCGGGCGAACCTTGCCGCGAGCGCCGATAACCCACTCGCACCGCACGCCGCGGGCGATTTTATGCGCCTCCGGGAACGCCTCCGGGTCAAAAACCAACTGCACCAGCCCCTCCCGGTCGCGCAAGTCGATGAAAACAAGACTTCCGTGGTCGCGATAGGAGTTCACCCATCCGTTCAGGATGACCGACTGGCCGATATCGCCTTTGTTTAAACGCCCGCAGTATTCAGTTCGTTTCAGCATAATTTTTCTCAAATAAGGTTGAATAAAACGGCGAGAGTAACCAAAAACCCCCATTTCGTCAATCATAAACACCCCGCAATGCAATAAAAAATGGTTCGTTCGGCTAATGTGTGGGTATGTGGACAGAAAGAATTTAGAATACTGAATATAGAAAACATGAGTCGGAAGACATGGCTTTTTTATTTAATAAAGGGTGTTCATTATCTTTTATTTATCAAGGGCAAAATTGCTTGACAACACATGCGATTGCCTCTAAATTACGCACTTTAAGTAGGTACGTCTGCGGAGACGGACTGTAGTTGGTTGTGTTAACATTTATCCGAAAAGGAGAGTTAAAATGGCAACAAAGATTGCAATTAACGGTTTCGGCCGCATCGGCCGTCTTGTATTCCGTGCTCTGGTTGAGCAGGGCCTACTGGGTTCACAGTTTGACGTGGTCGCGGTGGGCGATATCGTTCCGGCCGACAACCTGGCGTATCTGATGAAGTACGATTCGATCCAGGGCAAGTTCGCCGGTACGGTCAGCTCCAAGAAGTCCGCACCGGACAAGGAAGCCGACGATGTGCTGGTGGTCAACGGCAAGGAGATCGCCGTCGTCAGCGCCAAGACCCCGGCCGACCTGCCGTGGGCGAAGATGGGCGTGCAGATCGTCATCGAGGCGACCGGCCTGTTCACCGACGCCGAGAAGGCCAAAGGCCACATCGCCGCCGGCGCCAAGAAGGTGCTGATCACCGCTCCGGCCAAGGGCGAGGACATCACCGTCGTGATGGGCGTCAATGACGACAAGTACGACGGCAGCAAGCATAACATCGTGTCCAACGCCTCCTGCACGACCAACTGTCTGGCGCCGGTCGTTCACGTCCTGCTGAAGGAAGGGTTCGGCGTGGCCGAGGGTCTGATGACCACGATTCACGCTTACACCGCCACGCAGAAGACGGTCGATGGCCCGTCCAAGAAGGACTGGAAGGGTGGACGCACCGCCGCGCAGAATATCATTCCATCGTCCACCGGCGCTGCCAAGGCGGTCGCTCTGGTATTGCCGGAAGTCAAGGGCAAGCTGACCGGTATGGCGATGCGCGTGCCGGTTCCGACGGTGTCGGTGGTCGATCTGACCGTCAAGACCGTCAAAGAGACCTCGCTGGCCGATATCAAGGCCGCGATGAAGAAAGCCAGCCAAACCTATATGAAGGGCATCTTGGGCTACACCGAAGAAGAAGTGGTCTCCAGCGACTTCATTCACGAGTCCCTGTCGTCGGTGTTTGACGCGGGCGCATCGGTCGAGCTGAACAAGAACTTCTTTAAGCTGATCAGTTGGTACGATAACGAGTGGGGTTACTCCTGCCGTACCATCGACCTGCTCAAGAAGATGGCGAAATAAGTTCGAATGTCTTAAAGAAGCTCGTTTCGCGACGGGCTTCTTTTTTTATCAGGGATCACTTTTTTAGGGACGATGACTATGGCAAAGAAAACAGTTGCAGATATTGAGGTCAAAGGCAAACGGGTGCTGATGCGCGTGGATTTCAACGTGCCGATCGACGCACAGGGAAAGATCACGTCGGATAACCGTATCGTGATGGCGCTGCCGACGATCAAGACGATTGTCGAAAAGGGCGGCCGGGTGATTCTGATGAGCCACCTCGGTCGGCCGGACGGCGAAAAGAAGCTGGAGTTTACGATGAAGCCGGTGGCCGTGCGGCTGTCGGAGCTGCTGGGTAAGTCGGTGGTGTTTGCCGATGACTGCATCGGGCCGGAGGTCAAGGCCAAGGCGATGGCGCTCAAGGACGGCGATGTGCTGCTGCTGGAAAACGTGCGGTTCTACAAGGCCGAAGAGATCAAAGACAAAAAGGCCAAAGACGATGCGGCGCTCCGCAAGGAAAAGGACGACTTTGCCAAGCAGATCGCCGAGCTGGGCGAGGTGTATGTCGATGACGCCTTCGGCACCGCGCACCGTGACAACGCCTCGATGCTGACGGTTCCGCAGATGATGGGCAATAAACCCAAGGTGGTCGGCTTTTTGGTGGAAAAGGAACTGAAGTTCCTTGGCGAAACGATCAATAACCCGGTGCGGCCGTTTGTGGCGATTTTAGGCGGCGCGAAGGTGTCGGATAAGCTGGCCGTCATTGAGAATCTGCTCAGCAAGGTCAACCGCATCCTCATCGGCGGGGCGATGGCCTATACGTTCTTCAAGGCCGACGGCAGAAAGGTCGGCGGCAGCTTGTGCGAAGACGATTTTATCGAGAAGGCCAAGGAACTGCACGGCAAGGCCAAGGCCGCCGGCTGCGAGCTGGTGCTGCCGGTCGATACCGTCATCGCCAACGCATTCAAAGAGAACGCCGAGAACAAGGTCGTCAGCGGGGACATCCCGGACGGCTGGCAGGGGATGGACATCGGCCCGGCCACGCGCAAGCTGTTTGTCGAAAAGCTTGCCGACGCCAAGACGGTCGTCTGGAACGGCCCGATGGGCGTGTTCGAGATGAAGCCGTTCGATGAAGGGACCAAAGCGGTCGCGCAGGCCGTAGCGGACGCGACCGGCAAAGGCGCCAAGAGCATCATCGGCGGCGGCGACAGCGCCAGCGCCATCAAAAAGATGAAGCTGTCCGACAAGGTCACGCACGTCTCGACCGGCGGCGGCGCCAGCTTGGAATTTATGGAAGGCAAGAAGTTCAAAGCCATCGATATTCTGGACGAGAAATAAAAACTGAAACCACAGATTACACAGATTGATTTTCAATTTTCAGATTTTAGATTTTCAAATTTGAAAATTGACCTTTGAAAATTGAAATTTTCCGTGCCTATCTGTGTTAATCTGTGGCCAAAAAATAAAACGATGAGCAAACAAAAACTGCCGAAGGCCGGGACGTATCAGATCGCCCCGTCGATCCTCAGCGCCGACTTTGCCAATCTGGCCTCGGAGATCACCGCGGTAACAGATGCGGGCATTGAGGTGGTGCATCTGGATGTGATGGACGGCCACTTTGTGCCGAACATCACCTTCGGCCATCCGGTGGTCGCTTGGATTCGCAAGTGTACTGATGCGGTGCTGGATACGCACCTGATGATCACCGACCCCGACAAGTACGCCGAGCGGTTTGCCGCCGCCGGCAGCGACCATATCACGTTTCACGTCGAGACGGTCGCCGATCCGGTCGCGTTTGTCAACTACCTGCGCGGGCTTGGCGTTACAGTGGGTGTTACGCTGAACCCGAAAACGCCGGTGGAGGCGATTGAAACGGTTGCTCCGCTGTGCGATATGGTGCTGGTGATGACGGTGCAGCCGGGCTTTGGCGGGCAGGCGTTTATGGATGATGCGGCGCAAAAGTGCATCCGGCTGCGGCAGATCGTCGGCAATGACGTGCGGATCGAAGTGGACGGCGGCATTGACCCGACGACAGTCGGCATTGTCAAACGCTATGGCGCCGATACCTTTGTGGCCGGCAACGCCGTTTTCGGCAAGCCCGACCGCGCGGCGGCGATCGCGGCGATCAACAAAGCGATTGAAAACGGATAAAGCGAAACCACAGATTTCGCGGATTACACAGATTAAGAGAGTTTTACCACGAAGCACACGAAGAGCACGAAGTTTTTAATTTATTTATTTTTGAATTTATTTAGAATTTAGTGCTTAGGATTTAAGATTTTATCTCAGTGTATTCTGTGGCAAAAAAAAGAATATGATAGCTATGGCAAAAACGAAAAAAGCAGGATGGAATGGTTTTTCGCTCAAACCCCGCAAGGAACTGCCGGCGGGGCTGTGGATGTCGTGCCCGTCCTGCCGCAATATGCTGTATAAAAAGACCGTCGATGAGAACTTAGGCGTCTGCCCCGAATGCCGCGAGCATTTTCGTATCGACGGCCCAACCCGCGTCCGACAGTTGGTCGATGAGGGGTCGTTTGAGGAACTGGCGCAGGATTTGGCCAGCAGCGACCCGCTGACGTTTGTCTGGGGCGATCAACAATACAAAAACCGCATCAAAGCCGACCCCGACGCCAACCGGGCGCACGAGGCGGTCTTGGTGGGCAAGGCCTTCATTCGCGGACGCGGCGTGATCCTTGCGGCGATGGACTTTTCGTTTTTGGGCGGCTCGATGGGCATGGTCGTCGGCGAGAAAATCTGCCGCGGCATTGACCGTGCGATCGCCGAAAACCTGCCGCTGATCATCGTTAGCTGCTCCGGCGGAGCGCGGATGCACGAAGGCGTGGTCGCCCTCCAGCAGATGGCCAAGACCAGCGCCGCGCTGGCGCGGTATGACGAGGCCGGCGGGCTGTTCATCTCGGTGCTGACCGACCCGACAACCGGCGGCGTGGCGGCCAGCTTTTCGATGCTGGGCGATGTGATCATTGCCGAGCCGAAAGCCCTGATCGGCTTTACCGGCCCGCGCGTCATCCAGCAGACCATCAAGATCGAACTGCCGGAGGGCTTCCAGCGGGCGGAGTTTCTGCTGGAGCATGGCTTTGTCGATATGATCGTGGACCGTAAAGACCTCCGCAGCGAGATCGGCCGACTGATCGACTACTGCGGCAAGTAAAAAATTTCCAATTTCAAATTTCCTATTTCCAATTTTAGAATAGGCAATTGGAAATCGGCAATAGGAAATCGCGATGAGCTACTTTCGTTACAATATCGAATGCATGTCCGGCTACACGCCGGGGTTTCAGCCCAAACAGACAGACATCGTCAAGCTGAACACCAATGAAAATCCCTATCCGCCCTCGCCCAAGGTGCTTGCGGTGGTGGCCGATACCTCGGCCGAGGCACTGCGACGGTATCCGGAGCCGCTGGGCGAAAGTTTTGCCAAGACGGCTGCGGGCGTGCTGGGGGTCAAGTCCGAGCAGATTTTGCCGACCAACGGCGGCGATGATTTGCTGAATATCTGCGTGCGGGCATTTTGCGATGCCTCGCGTCCGGTTGCTTTTGCCGAGCCGACGTATTCGCTGTATCCGGTGCTGGCGGCGATTCAGGATTGCCCCGTGATCGCCGTTGACCGCAGCCAGCCCGATGCACTGGACAAGCTCGCCAAAGCACAGGCGGCGTTGACCATCGTCTGCAACCCCAACGCCCCGACGTGCGAACTGACGCCGATTGATGCCGTCGCTGCGTTGGCCAAGCGGTTGGCCGGCAAGGGCGTGGTGCTGATCGACGAGGCGTATGTCGATTACGCCGAGGACAACGCCCTGCGGCTGATCGAGCGGTTTGACAATGTGATCGTCCTGCGGTCAATGAGCAAGGGCTATTCGCTGGCGGGGATGCGGTTTGGTTTCGGCGTTGCCCAGCCGTCGCTGATCGATGGGCTGGTCAAAGTGCGGGATTCGTACCCCGTGGATGTAGTCGCGCTGCGGGCGGCCACAGCGGCCATTGCCGATCAGGTGTATTTTAGGGCCAATATCGAAAAGATCAAATCCGAGCGTATCCGGCTGACAACGGCCTTGCGGACGCTGGGGCTGAATGTCCCGGCAACCCAAACCAATTTTCTATTGGCACAATGCAAAACCAAACCCGCCGAGGCGGTCTTTAAGGCGTTGTCGGAGGCGGGGATTTTTGTGCGGTATTTCAAGCTGCCGCAACTGGAAGACAAACTGCGGATTACCGTCGGCACGCCGGAACAGAACGACCGGCTGCTGGAGGCGATGAAAACAATTTTAACCGCAGGTTAATATGAAACCGTATTGTAAATTGCATATTGCAAATTATATATTGGATAAATAAATAATCTACAATTTACAATTTACAATATACAATTAAAACGAGGATTGACATTATGGGACAGCGGAAAGCGGCACTGACGCGGAAGACCAACGAGACAGATATTCGTGTCGAACTGAATCTGGACGGGCAGGGGCGTTATACGCTCAATACCGGTGTTGGCTTTTTTGACCATATGCTGGCACACTTGAGCAAGCACAGCCGCATTGATCTGAAGGTCGAGGCCAAGGGCGATCTGGAGGTGGATGCCCACCACACGATTGAGGATGTGGGCATCGCGCTGGGCGAGGCGTTGGAGTCGGCCTTGAGTGATAAAAAAGGCATCGCCCGCTACGGCCACAGTGTCGTGCCGATGGAGGACGCCAAGGCACAGGTAACAGTGGATTTGTCCGGCCGGCCGTATCTGGTGTTTCGGGCGGCGTTTTCCAGCCCCAAGATCGGCGATTTCGATGTCGAGTGCGTCGAGGAATTCCTGCGGAGTTTTTCAACGGTCGGCAAGTTCAATCTGCACGCCGAAGTGCCGTATGGAACCAACAGCCACCACATCGCCGAGGCGATCTTCAAGGCCGTCGGTCAGGCGCTGGGGGCGGCCGTCAAGATCGTCGGCACGGACATTCCCAGCACAAAGGGGCGGCTGTGATCGAGATTGCCTATGAATACCGCAGCGGTATCGGCACCGATATCCACCGCTTTGCGCCCGAGCGTAAGCTGATGCTCGGCGGCATTGAGATTCCATACATACTGGGGCTGCTGGGACACAGTGACGCCGACGCCGTGCTGCACGCGCTGATGGATGCGCTGCTCGGTGCGGCGGGGCTGGGCGATATAGGCACGTTCTTTCCCGATACCGACCCCGAATGGAAAGACGCCGACAGTTGTGAACTGACGATGCGCATCTGTGAGCAGCTCAAAAAGCACCGCTGGGAAGTGGTCAACGCCGACATTATCGTCCACGCCGAAGAGCCCAAACTCGGCCCCTACAAAGGCCAGATGCGGCGGGCGATCGCGGGACTGCTGGATACGGATTTTGCCAACATCAACGTCAAGGCCAAAACCGGCGAAGGACTCGGTCCGGTTGGGCTTGGACAAGCCATTGAAGCGACGGCGATCGTGATGCTGCGCCGCCGTCTGAAGTAAGCGATTATGCCCGGCATACCGGAACACCACAGTTTGGCCGCGGCGGTAACATCAGGACTGCGGCATCGGCCGAAAGCATGGTTAGGGTTGCGGATGACGCCGATGATTGATGTGATCTTTCTGCTGCTGACGTTTTTTGTGCTGACGGCGCGGTTCGAAAAACCCGAACAATCGCTGCCGCTGGCGTTCGGGACTGCGGCGGCGGCCTCGACGCAGCCGTCTGTTCCGCTGGAGTTGTCGATTACGCCGGCCGAGGGCGGCTGTGCGGTTGTTGTCAACGGTACGCAGCGTATTGTGATCGCCGCCGCCGCCCCCGCGGCGGGGCTGGCAGCACTGGCCGAAGACGTGCGTTCGCAATTGGCCGCCGCGCACAGCCAGGTGCCTGTCAAGCTGCACTGCGATGACGCCGCCTCCTGGGATATCGTCAGTAAAGTTTACGATGTTCTTTATGGTATGGGTGCTCGCAATATCACCTTTGTAATAAACGAGTTGAAGCAGTAACCTCCAGTGATTTGCAAATGCAAATGAAGTGTTTGTTTGTCTTGAAATGTGTTTTGTAAATATTTTATAAATTATTATTTACTTTTTATAAGTTCCTGCTATACTTTTGGCCATTGCTTAACCAAAAAGGTCGAAGATGCTGCATAATGATCCACTCAGTCCGGCCAAGCACCTGCGTATTTATGAGACGCTGGCGGCCGACATTCAATCCGGCCGGTACAAATCCGGCAGGCAGATTCCCACGCTGGAGACGCTGGCGGCTTTGTTCGGCGCGTCCCAGCCGACAGTGAGCAGGGCGATCGCGCTGCTGGAACAGCAGGGACTGGTCTGGCGGCGGCAGGGGGCGGGCGTGTTTGTCCGCGACCGTGCCGCGTCTTCCATGCAGCATAAGACCCTCGGCCTGCTGATGCCCGATCTGGCGACCGGCTGGGCGCATTTCGGCAAATCGCTGTTTTCCGAGACCATCGCCCGCCTTATCACCTGCGCCAAACAGCGGCAGTTGTCGCTGGCGGTGGATACTTACTGTGTCCGGCAGGAGGCCATTCTGGACGGCCTGCAGCGGTCGTTTGAAAACTTTGGGCGGCAGGCCGTCGCGGGCGTGTTGTTTTATTACGTCAACGAAAGCGGGCAGGAATCCATCCGCCGCAACGTCGAAAAGATTCTGGACGGCTGCGGGCTGCCTGTGGTCTTGCTGGATCGCGATATCGCCGCGTTTCCCCGCCGAAGCCGCTACGATGTCGTCGGCGTCAACAACGAGCGCGCCGCCTATGTCCTGACCGAGCATCTGATCGGGCTGGGCTGTCGAACGTTCTGTTTTCTGACGACCTCTTTTGATACCCCATCGCCGGTGGTGGAAGAACGCATCTGCGGCTATCAATGCGCGCTGCTGCGGCATCGTCTTGATCCGTATCGTGTTGTTCCGCTGCCCTTTGGCGACGAGGCGGCCACGGCAGAGATTCTCAACATGCTGGTCTGCCGCGACGGCGTCGAGGCGCTGGTTTGCCTTAATGACGAGCAGGCCGCCTTGTGTGTGCGGCTGCTTTTGGCGATGGGCATTCACATTCCTGGCGCTGTGCGGCTGGTCGGTTTTGTCGACTTGCCGATCGCCCAGACGCTGCCGGTTCCGCTGACGACCATCCGCCAGCCCATCGATGCGATCGCCTTCGAGGCGGTCAACGCGATGGCCGAGCGGATCGCCGCGCCGCACCGTCCGGCACGCGATATTCTATTGGCTGAAAAACTCATCGTGCGCGCCTCGTGCGGGACAGAGGGAAGAATGTAGAATTAAGAATGTAGAATGAAGAAAAAGCTTCCAGCGGCCAGCAAAAGCTGGAATCTGGAAGCTGAATAATCCGTGAAATCTGTGTTTATCTGTGTCAAAAAAAAATCGAAAGGATTGAGACAATGGTAAAACATAATCTGACGCGCAAACTGCTGATCCCGTCGCGTGCGTCGCTGAACGCCGCGCAGTACACGCGGTTTCTGGAGGCCTCGTGCGATCTGATGATGGCGCTGCCGCAGTATTTTTCGCCGGAGGAGGACATCAACTGTCTGGAGCTGGCGCACCTGCTGCCGGAAGTGCCGCAAACGGCGTTGGCGATCTACGTCGGCATCAACGATGCGGCCTGCAACAAAGGGCTGGTGACAGAGCTTTTGCCCCAGCACGGCCACAATAACGTCTTTGTCTTTGACAGTCAGGTGTACAGCGGCGGCGACCAGGTCCCGTCCGGTACGGTAGACGCCAAAAAACTGCTGGCCGGCTTTGAGCCGCCGAACGCGACCTGGAAAAGCGACTGGACGTATGTGATGGTCGCCGACCCCAAACGCACGTTTCAGAGCTTGTGGGTGGAAAAGGGCTACATCGATATGATCCCGGCCAAGTTCGAGGATTTTACAATGCTGACCGATTCGGCACAGTCCAAGGCGTGCATTTATATCTCGCCGCGCTGCTTTGAGCATCCGGTTAATGCCTCCCGCCCGTACCTGAAGGCCGCCCGTCAGTTGGGCGAAAAGACCGCTTATCAGTACCCCATCCCCAAGGCCATCGCCGATGAGTTTGACGGCCTTGTGCCGGTCGTGCTGGAAAAAGGACAAAAGCTGTATGTCGCCACCACGGATTTTTCACCCTGTGCCCATGGCTGGGTCAATATCCACCCGGACAACAAGACCCCGGCCGTCATTAATGAAAACTCTGCCGTGCCGCTGGACTTGGTTATCGCCAAGCCGCCGGTCAGCGCCAAGTACGCCCAGAATCTTATCCCGCCCAAGGGCAGCGCCGATATGACGACCGACTGGTTCCATCGCGGCCTGCAGATTCTGCGTAAGCCGCTGCTGGAAGGACTTTTTAAGGGATAAATGATGTCTATTGATGTGATGATTTTGAATACCGCGGTAGCGGATTTCCGCGGCGGTCAGTTTGGCTTTGTCGAACGGCTCTCCGGTGCGGGCGGTCTGGCCAAGTGTCAAACAACAGATATGCCCGACTATA
>JBFZBE010000293.1:0-2558 GCA_041308685.1 Phycisphaerae bacterium | reverse complement strand
AGCTTTAGGGGGAGGGCGGCGATAATACTTCACTCATTTATTATTCCTGTGGCTCACTTTTTCCCAGACTCGACTTGAACGGGAAACTGTCGCCGACGATTTCAATAATCTGCACATGATGCGTCAGTCTGGCCAGTAACGCCTTGGTCAGCCGTTCATCATTGGCAAGCACCTGCGGCCAATCCACAAATGCCAGATTGGTGATCACAATCACACTGGTCTGTTCATAGCACATACTGAAGAACCCAAAGAGGTATTCTGCTCCCATCCGGTCAAGGGGAATATATCCCAACTCGTCCACAATCAACAGATCACACTGACGTATAGTCTTTTCGAATCGGAGCACCTGTTTTTCATGCCGGGTTTCGATATAACGATTGTCCACTGCTGTCACGGCCACTTCGGCCAGAGCCGCTAACAGTTACTGTTGCGGAGGCAGGATATTGGGGAGCAACCAAAAATTCTGTTGCGGTTGTGGGGCAAGTTCGGTACATTTTATATGCGACAAAAACGTATATCGGCTACGGAATATCCTTTTTAGAGAAGAATGCTTTATGGAGTTTCAGGAGAACGAGATTATTTCCTGCATTTTGACGGTGGGCGTGTCGTTGTTTGTACTGCTCAATCACCGCGCCGTTGCGCAAATTCCGTGTCATCGCTGGCTGCTGCGGGGGCTGCTGTGTTTTCTCCTGTCGAACTTTTTTACGGTGCTGGAAGGGGCGATGCTTACCAAGCTGTTCAACGGGCTGGAGCATCTGACGTACACGGGCTGCCTAGTGAGCTTGGCGATCTGGGCGCGGGGGGTGTATGGCCGCGGAGAGCGGACGGATGTATAGCGTGCTGATCACCCTGCTGGATGTGATCGCGGCGGCGGCGGCGGTCTATGCGATCGCCGTTGCGGTGCGGCATTTTGCGCAGCGGCGCATCCCCCAGGATATGGGGCTGCTGGCCGGCGTGCTGGTGGGGGTGGGGCTGTTTAACTGCGTCAGCAATATGCTGGAATGGGGCGGCCTGACGGCGGCGCTGGACGATACGGAGGATTTTATCCAGCTTCTGGAGCCGATTTTGTTCGGCAATTTGTTCTATGCGTATTTTGCTTTTTTGTCGCGTAAAAAGATCGAGGACAGCGAGGCCAAATACCGCCTGCTGGTGGAAAACCAGACCGATCTGGTGGTCAAGACCGACGCCCAGGGGCGATTTTTGTTTGTCAGCCCGTCGTACTGCCGGATGTTCGGCAAGCGCGAAGAAGAGCTGCTGGGTCAATCGTTCCAGCCGCTGGTGCATCCGGACGATCTGCCGGCGACGCTGGCGCAGATGGAACAGCTCAAAACGCCGCCGCATACCTGCTACGTCGAACAGCGCGCCAAGACGATCAGCGGCTGGCGATGGCTGGCCTGGGCGGACAAGGCCATGCTCAACGGCGACGGCGGCATCACGGCGGTCGTGGCGGTCGGACGCGATATCGCCCAGATGAAGGCCGCCGAACAGGAAAAAGAGCTGCTGCTGCATGTGCTGGAGATCAAGAACAAAGAGCTGGAAAGCATCGTCTATGCGGCCTCGCACGACCTGCGCAGCCCGCTGGTCAACATCCGCGGCTTCGGCGGCGAGCTGAAAAAGGCCTGCGGCGCGATGGACGGCGTCATCGCCCGGCAGGAGGACGAGGCCCTGAAAAAAGCGATGGCCCCGATCCAGGAGGACATTCGTGAATCGCTGTATTTCATCGACGCCGGCGCCGCCAAAATGCAGACGCTGATCGACGGGCTGCTGGAAATCTCGCGCATCGGAACTACCGTATTGAACGTCCAGCCGCTGGAGATGAATCGGCTGCTCAAGCACATCATTTCCAGTATGCATTATCAGATTCAGCTGGCCGAGGCGCAGGTTACGGTCGAGCCGCTGCCGTCGTGTCTGGCCGACGTCCGCCTGATCAATCAGGTCTTCAGTAATCTGCTGGATAACGCCCTGAAATACCGCGACCCGTCGCGCCCGCTGCGGATCACCCTGAGCGGCGCACAGCAGGAGCACCGGTGTGTCTATGAGATCATCGACAACGGCATCGGTATTGCGCAGGAACACCACAAGAAAATCTTCGAGGTCTTTTACCGGCTCAACCCCGGCCGCAAAGACAGCGGCGAAGGACTGGGGCTAAGCATTGTGCTGCGCATCCTCGACCGGCTGGGCGGCACGATCGCCGTCGCTTCCGAGCCGGACAAAGGCAGCACCTTTACGATCACCCTGCCGGCTGCAAACAGCCCTGCCGCCCAGTAACGCCATTTCCAGTAATGGGGTTTTGTGTTTGACGTAAGGCAACAGGAAAAACCACTGGTCTGTAACATTATTGATTTTTGAATTATTAAACGATTATTCGGTCGGCTTAAATCCGAAGCACGACCCCGATAGATCGGGACGAAATCCGAAACAAATTCAAAACGTAAATGACAAAGCAATAGCAGTATCGTATTATTCTCAACTAGGTATTGCGGCAAGTTATGATAAAAAAGATCCTGGTTTTGATCAAGCATTAGCCATACATCTAGTAACAAACACTGTTCCATCAA
>JBFZBE010000292.1:0-3634 GCA_041308685.1 Phycisphaerae bacterium | reverse complement strand
TCCCGGCGGTAGGCGTAAATGCCCAGATGCCGACGGTACTGCCCCACCGCCCCGACGCCGGCGGCCTGCCGGTCATACGGCACGACCGACCGTGAAAAATACAGCGCCCGGCCGTTCTTGTCGGTTACGCACTTGACGATATTCGGGTTAGCAACCTCTGCGGCGGTCTCAAACGGTGCCAAGAGCGTGGCCATCTGGGCGGACGGGTTATCCTCCAGCAGTCCGGCCACACGGTCGATATAGGCCGGGTCGATCTCCGGCTCGTCGGCCTGCAAATTGACCACAATATCGCAATCGCATTTGGCTACGGCCTCGGCAATCCGATCCGTGCCGCTCTGATGGGCGGACGAGGTCATCACGCACGGCGCGCCAAACTCCCGACAGGCGGCCATCACTCGCCCATCGTCGGCGGCGATCAAGACCGACCGCACACGCTTGGCGCACAATGCCTGCTCATAAGTGTGCTGAACAAGATATTTGCCAGTTTCTTTAGCCAGAACCTTGCCGGCCAGCCGGCTTGACCCATAACGGGCGGGTATGACCACGATGTTGTTCACAAATCCGTTCCTTAGCAGCGATTGACACCATTCCGACACCCCCTTTTTCAGGGGAAAACCACTGCCCGAACATATTAGGCCAACAGCAAGGAATTGTCAACCGTACAATATCCAATTTTTGCTTGACAGGCAAATGCGGCGTATGCCGCCGCGGCGGTATCACGAGTCAAAGCGCCTATATCAGAACAACTCTTTCTTTTTCAGCTTGTAGGCGATCAGCCGCTCGCGTTTTTGGCGGGCATATTCGAGAAGTTTTTCAAGCTGTTTTTCGTCGCCGTCGGCGATGGCCGTGCGGAAGCGTTCCAGTTGAGCGATGAGTTTATCGATCCCCTGCGTGCAGGCGGTCGGGTTGGTCAAAAAGATGTCCACCCAGATATTGGCCGGGCCGGAGGCGACACGGGACGAATCCATAAACCCCTTGCCGGCGCTGTAGAGGTCTTCCAGCTTGTTGGCGTTGACCAGCGCCGCCGCCGACAGGTGCGGCAAGTGGCTGACCATCCCCAGCGTGCGGTCGTGGACTGTCGGGCACATTTGCTCCACATTGCAGCCCAGCTTTTCCCAAAATGCCCGTACCGCCCGAAAGGCCGCCGCGTGTGTCTTGGCCGTGCGGGTCAGAATGCACCGCGCCCCGATTAAGAGGTCGTCACGGGCGTAGTCCAACCCCTGTTTTTCCGAACCGGCGATGGGATGCGAGCCGACAAAATACACGCCTTTTTTAAGCCGTTTGGCCGCCCAGCGATGCACCAGCCCCTTGGTCGAGCCGACATCGGTAACAATCGCTCCGGCTTTCAAATGTGGTGAGATTTGGGAAAAATAGCCCTCAAATGTCCGTATTGGAGAGGCCAAAATCACCAAATCCGCCCTCGAAACCGCGGCCTCAAGCGTCTCGGCCACCTCGGTTGCCACGCCCTGCCGGCGTGCCTTTCGGCGGGTCAATTCCCGATGCGAATACCCCACAACCTGCACCCCCGGCATCGCCCGAAGGACAGACAGCGACACGCTGGCTCCCAGCAAGCCCAATCCAACGACCGATATTTGCTTTATTTTTTCCATAAAAATCACGGTTTATATGTTCGAATAACACGCCCTGGCGTGGTTTTCCGGAAACGTTCAGACCTCTGCAAGCCAACGCTTGAACAACACACTCAGCATTCTGTCACTGTACTTTGCCGGGGGGATGTGCGTCAATTTTTTTCTTTATTTTTGGGTGAAATTATGGTAGAATCCGCGCCGTAATTAACCGCAAATGAACATTCCGATGCACGATAAACCGCAGGCGGAATGTTTTTTTAGGGATGAAATGTAGATGACCATTAAAGACATAAAAAATACAGTTTTACAATACCTGCCTTTTGAAAACGGCGTTGCCGAGTTGGATCGCCAGATCGAGGAACTGCGCAAGCAAAATCCGCAGCAGTCCCTCCAGGGTCAGACCTCGCCGGAAATCCGCAAGCTGCAAATCCAGCAGACCGATCTGCTCAAGCAGCTTTATACGGCGCTAAGCCCATGGCAGACGGTGCAGGTGGCCCGGCATCCGCAGCGGCCGATCCTGAGCGATTATCTATCGGGGATGTTCAAAGACGTGCGCATCCTGCATGGCGACCGCTGTTTTGGCGACGACCGGGCGATTGTAACAGCCCTGGGGCAGATCGGCCGCGAAAAAGTCATGATCGTCGGGCAGAACAAGGGCAAAGATGTCAAAGAAAAGATCGCCTGCAATTTCGGCTGTCCCAATCCGGAGGGCTATCGCAAGGCGCTGGCCAAGATGAAGCTGGCCGAGAAGTTCAACCTGCCGGTCGTTACGCTGATCGATACGCCCGGGGCCTATCCGGGCGTGGGCGCCGAGGAACGCGGCCAGGCCCAGGCCATCGCCGTCAACCTGATGGAGATGAGCCGGCTGCGCGTGCCGGTGGTGTGCGTAGTCATCGGCGAGGGCGGCTCCGGCGGGGCGCTGGGCATCGGCGTCGGCGACCGGATGGCGATTTTGGAGCATTCGTATTACTCGGTCATCTCGCCGGAGGGCTGTGCGGCAATCTTATGGCATGACGGCACACAAGCCCCTCGCGCCGCCGAGGCGCTCAAACTGACCGGCAAGGAACTGCTGTCGCTCAAACTGGTCGATGCGATCATTGCCGAACCGCTGGGCGGAGCGCACCGCAACCACCACGACACCCTGTTCAACGTCGAACAATACATCACCAAAAGCTTGGCACAGCTCAAACGCACGCCGATCGATAAGCTGATGGACGCCCGCTACCAGAAGATACGCAATATCGGGGCAAGCTGTACACCGGCCAGCGAGTTTGCGGCCATTCATGAAAAACGTGCCATCGCTGAGCGGCTCTCGCTGAAGGCACAGTTGGATGCCGCCGAGACGGCCAAGCTCCAGCCGCAGAGCTAAGGAAGCGCGATCATGCACGTCGGCCTGCTGACAGTGGTGATTCAACTGCACGCCATCGCGTCCATCAAAGACAAACGCAAGATCGTCAAAAGCTTGCTTGAGCGGCTGCGCGGGCGATTTAACTGCTCGGCAGCAGAGCTGGACGCCCATGACAGCAAACTCGTCGCCCGGCTTGGGGCAGCGGTCATTTCCAATGATGGGGCGTTTTTGAATCGGCAGTTGGACAGCATTGCCGAATTCATTCGGCAGGATGGACGGTTCTTTGTCGGCCGCATCGACCGCGACGTCTTTACCGCCGGAGATGATACGCCGTTGTTCTATTGATCCTTTAAGAAATAACCAAACAAATTCGAATATCGAATATCGAAATGCAAAACAAATTTGAATGTCAAACACACAAAATGACACAAACTTTTCCTTAATGACGCCTCCTGCCAGGCGTTATGGCATGCTTGTTTTTTACATTCTGTCATTTGATTTTTGTATTTGCTTCGGATTTCGTGCTTCGGATTTAATCTGTCTGAATATTCGTTTAATAATTCAAAATTCAAAATTATGAATTCAAAATCTTTTTCGCCTTACTGGGGTGTGATTTTTGATCTGGACGGCACGATGGTCAATAACTCGGCCTACCACCGCGATGCGTGGTTTGAGCTGTGCCGACGCTACGGCATCA
>JBFZBE010000291.1:0-3796 GCA_041308685.1 Phycisphaerae bacterium | reverse complement strand
CCAGTGGGGCGGCGTGATCGAGGACTTGACTGCCGTTCGCCAGGCCCAGCAGGAATTGGATCGCTCGCAGATGTTGCAGAATCTGGGGCGGCTGGTCGCCGGCATCGCCCATGAGATCAATACGCCCGTTCAGTTTATCGGCGACAATCTGCATTTTCTGGCCGAGGCGTGGGAGACCATGGCCGCCCAGCTTCGCCGTCTGATCGGAACTGCCGATACGCAAGGCGGCTCGACGCTGCCGGCGGCGGATATGGATTTTATGCTCACCGAGGCGCCGGACGCCATACGGCAGAGCTTGGAGGGCATCGAGCGTATCAGCGGGCTGGTGGCGGCGATGCGCGATTTTTCGCACATGGACGAGCGGCGGATGGCGCCGGCCGATCTGAATCGCGCGGTGCGCAGCGCTCTGACCCTGCTGCGCAACGAACTCAAATACGTCGCTGATGTGCGCATCGACGCCGATGCGGCGCTGCCGGAGGTCTATTGTGCCATCGACGACATCAGCCGTGTGCTGCTGAACCTGCTGATCAACGCCGGCCACAGCATCAAAGAAAAGATCGACAACGGCCTGTTCCAGCGCGGCGTCATCACCGTTTCGACGCGCCGCCTGCAGGACCTGGTTGAGATCGCCGTTGCAGATAACGGAATGGGCATCCCCGCGGACATTCAGCACCGCATTTTCGAGCGTTTTTTTACCACCAAGCGCAATACGCCGACGCAGGGTACCGGTCAGGGACTGGCGATGGTGCAGACGATCGTCCAGCAGCGGCACAGCGGACGCATCTGGTTTGAAACAGCACCGCCG
The DNA here is from genome assembly GCA_041308685.1 of Phycisphaerae bacterium. Classification (GTDB taxonomy): domain Bacteria; phylum Planctomycetota; class Phycisphaerae; order Sedimentisphaerales; family Anaerohalosphaeraceae; genus T3Sed10-213. Next base: position 2,991 of record JBFZBE010000291.1, on the reverse strand, counting down.
GAGGGAACGACCTTTTTTGTCCGTCTGCCCATCCGACAAAAGACACAGGAGGGCGGCGGATGAATATTGTTTTTGTCGATGACGATGCGCAGGTTTTGGAGGGATTGCGGCGGATGCTGTTTGGCCGGCGCGACCAGTGGCAGATGCGGTTTTTTACCGATCCGGCCGCGGCGATCGCGGCGATGGCCGCGGCGCCGGCGGACTTGATCGTTTCCGACCTGCAGATGCCTGCGATGGACGGTGTGGCGTTTCTGGAGCAGGTGCGAACCCTGCTGCCCGAATCCATCCGTTATATGCTGACGGGCGTTTTGGACCATCCGCTGCTGGGGCGGGCGATCCGCTGTTCGCATCAGGTCATCGCCAAACCCTGCAATCCCAAATTGCTGTGCGAAGCCATCGGACGTGCGGCGGCGATCCGCCAGCGTCTGGCGGTGCTGCGTACCTCGACGATCTTCAGCGGGCTGGACAGTTTGCCCGTGATGCCCGAAACACATCAAAAGGCGCTGGACCTGCTCAACTCGCCCAAAGCCAGCCCGCGTGCGTTGGGGCAGTTGATCGCCGAGGATGTCGGTTTGTCTGCGCATCTGGTGCAGACGGCCAATTCGCCGTATTTCGGCCGACCCGGGCGCATCCACGACCCGGTCGGCGCGGTGCTGCTGCTGGGCATCCGCACGGTCGAGGCGATGCTGCTGTCGGAGGGGTTGTTCAAACAGCTTGCCCCGGAGCTGGTCGTGCAATTCGGCGTAACCGGATTGCAAATGCACTGCACGCGGGTCAGTATGCTGACACGCAAAATCTGCACTGATCTGCAACTGCCTGCCGAACAGGCCGACATCGCGGCAACGGCGGGGATTTTGCACGACGCCGGAAAAATCGTCCTGATCGCCTCGGCCGCCGAACCCTTCAACGCGGCGCTGCGTCAGTCGCGTATGCGGCAATGCCCGCTGTATGCGGCCGAACACGAGGGACTTGGCATCAGCCATGCCGAGCTGGCCGGTGCGATGCTGCAATTGTGGGCGATGCCGGCGCCGATCATCGAGGCGACCGCCTGTCATCACTGTCCGGCCGAGTCGGTCAACATTTTGAGCGAAAAACCGACCCCGACGCCGGCGGATGTGGTCTGCATCGCCGACGCGATCGACCATACGCTGTGCAGCGGTCTTTCGGACGGCACAACGCCGACGGCCGAGCCGCAGCGGCTGGCGCATTTCGGGCTGGCCGAACACTATGAACAATGGCAAGAGTATCATCATCAAGTGCAGAAGAAGGAGCATATCGGTGAGTACTGCTGTGCGTAACAAGATAGTGCTGATCGACGACGATGCCGCGCTGCTCAACGGCCTGCGCCGACGGCTTGGCGGCGTTTATGATGTAACCGTATTCAGCGACCCGACCGCGGCGATTGAGGCGGTCTGTGCGGATCCGGCGTTTCCGGTGGTGGTTTCGGATATGCAGATGCCGCAGATGGACGGCCTGACGCTGCTGCGGCAGATCCACCGTTATTGCCCTGAAATGGTCTGTATGATGCTGACCGGCGACGGCGATCAGGAATTGGCGATCAAGGCCGTCAACGACGGGTATATTTTTCGCTTTCTCAAAAAGCCCTGCGACGCGGCGCAGCTTGACAAGGCCATTCAGGAGGCGATCGTCGAATATGGCCATCGTTGCCGCCGCAGCGGTTTTCTGTATCGTCTGGTGCAGGACGGGCCGGAGATCGTACAGGTGGACGCGGATGCCGGATGCCGTGCGGTAACAGGGCTTAACGGGGTGGATTTTGTACGCCGGCCGCAGCGGTGGGTTGAGCTGGTTGCGCCCGAAGATGCGGCGGCGGTCAAGGCATTTTACGCGCAGGCGTCCGCCGGACAGTTGACAGAGCCGCTGGAGTACCGCATACGCCGCGGCGATCAATCGGTGGTGTGGGTGCGCAATACGCTGCTGAGCTGCCGGGCGGAAAACGACGGCAAGCTGGCGCTGCACGGCCAGTTGCAGGATGTTACCGAAAGCAAGCTGGCGCGGATGCATCTGGAGCGGGCGACGCGCCGCTATGAGAAAATGGTCGCCAATGTGCCGGGGCTTGTGTTTCAGGCGATCCTTGACGGCAGCGGCACGTTTCGGTTTACATTTGTCAGTCATTCGTGTCTGGAGCTGCTGGGTGTAACCGCCGAGCAAATCTGCGGCGACAGCACGGTGTTTTTTGCAAATTTTTCTCCGGAAGATCGTATGCAGTTTTATGGCAAGCTGACCGATTCGGCCGGTCGGCTGTCGCCGCTGGTCTGGCAGGGCAGATACACGGCCGGCGTCAAAACGCGATGGTTTCAAGGCACGGCTCGTCCGGAGCGGCTGCCGGACGGACGAATCCTGTGGGACGGCCTGCTGGTCGATATCACCGAACAAAAGCAAAATCAGCAGCGGGCGGAGTATTTGGCGCAGTTCCCCGAACAAAGCCCCAATCCGGTGCTGCGCATCAATACGGAAGGGCGTATCATTTATGCCAATTCTGCCGCCGCAACACTGCTGACGCTGTGGGATCGAAAGCTTGGCCATATTCTGCCGCAGGATCTGTATGAAGTCGCAGTCTCGGCCGCTCAATCGGCACGCCCGCGCAAACACGAGGTGCTTTGCGGCGATCGCTATTTTTCGATCATCTTTTTGCCGATCGCCGGCAGCGGCGATATCAATCTTTATACACGGGATATTACCGATTTGAAAACCGCCGAGCTGGAATTGCGCCGCAGCAATACCGAACTGATCGAACACGACCGGCTCAAAAGCGAATTTATCTCCACCGTTACGCACGAGATTCGCACACCCCTGTGCATCTTTCAAAACATCTTGTCCAATGCGATGGAAGGCGTTTACGGCACGATCAGTCCGTCATTGAAAGACAATCTTGAAATGGCTCAGCAGGGCGTTCGCCGTCTTGGACGGATCGTCTCCGATTTTCTGGATATGTCCAAAATTGAGGCCGGCAGTATGAAGCTCGATTGGCAG
>JBFZBE010000290.1:0-7172 GCA_041308685.1 Phycisphaerae bacterium | reverse complement strand
TGAACAAGTATGTTTTAAGAATATGCAGCAATTCCTCAACTGGCTGTGGTACAAGGGAATGGGCGGGGGATCTATCGTGGACTTGGGCAGTCACCAGATCGATATTTACAGTTGGTTCCTCGATGCCCAGCCCAAGAGTGTGATCGCCAGCGGCGGTATCGATCATTGGAAGGGGCACGAATGGTATGACAGTGTGATGGCCATCTATGAATACGATACCAAGGCGGGACTCGTGCGTGCCTTTTACCAGACACTGACGACCAATAGTGCAAACGGTTATTTTGAGAGCTTTATGGGTGACAAGGGTACGCTAATGATTTCCGAGTCGGGCAATCGTGGCAGTGTCTATCGTGAAAATTGGGTGAACGAGGAAGAATGGCAGCCCTGGGTGGGCAAAGGGTATGTAAAGAAGGTCGAAGGCAAGCCTGCGGTCAAGAAAGAGGATGAGGCTGTGCTGGATATTCGTGAAGGGACATATTCGCCGGCGGAATATTCCATTCCGGACAAATTGGATGTGCCGTATCATTAGCCGCATTTGGTGAATTTCTTTGACTCCATTCGCAGCAGGGCAAAACTGAATTGCCGGGCGGAGATTGGTTATGAAACCGCCGTTACCGTGCTGAAGGTTAATGAAGCGGTTGAAAAGGCTTGCCGGTTGGAATTCAAGCCGGAAGAGTTTATAATTGGTTTTAAACGGAGTTTTGGATTGAATCGAATACTATTGATAGGTGCGGCGATACTGCTGGTGGCGGCGGTTGCCCCGGCACAGGAGACAAAAGAGCTTCTGTCGGCCTATATAATGTGTTGTGCTGAACAGCGTCTAAAGCGTAATAAATAACCTGATTTAGATAACGATTTAGGTTACAATCTTTATTCTTATGAAAAACTATAAACAGAAAGGAAATCGATTGAAAGTGGAAAAGATTAAGCTGTTGGCCCTCTCGATATTGCTGATGGTGTTTCCAGGTTTTGCCTCTGTGTTAGGAGGAAATAAAGTCATTCGTGTAGAAGACTATGGGGCGGTTGCCGATGGCAAGACGGATTGTACCGAGGCTTTCAAAAAGGCTTTTGCCGAAGCGGGCAAGATGGGGCCCGGCGTGACAATTCAGTTGTCCCAAGGACGGTATCTGCTGTCGGCGAAATTGCCCAAAGCGATTGCGGAGGCATCGGCGGTCTCGAATCTTGAGGGTAAACACCAAGAGGACTATAAACTATTCAAGCAGGTTAACAAATTCAACGGTCCCTCTTGTGTTTTAGTGGAGAATACAAAAGGGGTAACCTTGGCGGGTGTCGGCCAGAAAACCGAGGTCATCTCGACTTGTCCGATGGCCGGAACATTTGAGTTTCGTAGCTGTTCATCGATCGTGATGCGGGAGTTTGTTATTGATTACGAGCCTGTTCCTTTTACCCAGGGAAAGATCGTGAATGTGGATAAAGGTGTGGGAACGTTTGATTATCAGATCGATGATGGGTTTTCTCCGCTTTCAGAGTATTGGTTTGAACTCTGTGATTCGAAATGGGGTGTGCCATTCGATGAGCAGCGGCTTTTCCGTCAGGGTGGAGTCAGTGCGATTTTCAGCGATCAATGGGAAAAGCTCGAGGACAGGACCTGGCGGATGAATATGAATCAAAAAGAGAAGGTCGCAGGTCTTTATGTTGGTGACCGTTATATCCACTTTGCCCGGACCCATAATGCGGCGATAGGTTATTATGGCTGTGCGGAGATATCACTGGAAAATATTCATGTTTATGCCAGCCCATCGGCTTCGACGGTCTTTTACCAATGCGAAGGCAAGGTGCATATTAACGGTCTTCATACCAAGCCGCGTCCGGGCAGCAAGCGGATTTTCGGTCCCAATGCCGACGCAGTTCACTGTCAGTCCCTGCGGGAAGGTCCGATCATTGAAAATTGCGTTGTCGAGGGTGTAGCGGATGATGCGGTTAATGTGTATGCGGCTCCTAGTGTCATCACTGAAATCATCACTTCTAAACAGGTTCGGGTCAATAAATCTAATTTTCTGCGGAAAGGGGATATTATTCAGATTATCCGGCCCTCGAAAGGCGACATCCTGCAGGCTGGCATCGAGGTTGCGGCGGTGGACGGCAACACCATTACCTTTGTTCGTCCAGTTGATGGCTTAAAAGCGGGTGAAAATCATCTCAAGGGGGATACAATTTTTAATCTTTCCGCCAGTTGCAACGGCTTTATCGTGCGGAACAATATCTTCGGGGGCTTTCGTGGTCGCGGTGTGTTGGTCCGATCTCATCATGGTCTGATTGAAAATAATGTGATTCGTTATACAAGCGGCCAGGGAATTGCAGTCTGCAATGAACCGGATTGGCCTGAAGGACCGATTCCTGCCGACATCATTATCCGGAATAATGTTCTGATAAGCGTTTACCGGGATCAGGTACAGCAGGGCCAAGGCGCCATCCAGGTGACGGCCTACAAGATAAATTATGCCCTGGCCAATAATTACAGTGTCCATAAGGTCGTGATAGAGAATAATCGCATCATCGATTCTCCCGGATATGCCATTTTGCTGCAGGGGGTTGAGGATGCGAAAGTCGCCGACAACCTGGTGCAGTTTGTCGCCAACGACCGGGTTTACCAGAAATACGACGGCATCAAACTGGAAAATTGCAGGAATATTTCGATTAACGGCTTTACGATGGTTGATCAGTGGGCTCGTATTGATTCGGCAGTACAATTAAAAGGTACCAAGAAAGAGCATATTTCTCTCGAGAATATTCATGCAGATTTGCAGCCGGACGGTGAAATGATTCGCGAGGTTAAATAGGCGAATCTGACGTTTTTTTAGCGGCTGAACGATACATAAATGAAGCCGAATATCTCCCTTAATTATAACTTCTTTTTGTGCCATTTCTGCGGACGACATACATGGCGACTTGGTTTATCAGTTCGTCAAGAAGTCAGACGGCACTTTTTTTACCGGCAACCCGATGGCCACGGTGGATGGATTGCCAGCCGATCAGAAGAATCTCGAAACAACGAGATGCTGTTAAACGCATAAAAATCTGGTTTGAAGATGAAATGCGATTTGGCCAGCAAGGCACGATCTGTCGCAAATGGGCATGCAAGGGGTCTCGGCCTCCGGCGGTCAAACAAACACAATACGATTATGTCTATGTAATCGGTGCCGCCTGTCCCGCCTCCGGCAAAACGACTGGATTACTGTCCCCGCATATTAATGGCGGTGTAATAAATGTTTATCTTGAGCCGATGGCCCGCGAAATAGATCCCGATGTTCATATCGTGATGGTGTGGGACCAGGCGGGTTTTCATACCTCCACCCATCTGCGGATACCTGAAAAGATCAGCATTGTGCCGTTGCCACCCTATAGTCCGGAGATGAATCCTGTCGAAAATCTTTGGTATTACCTTCGTAGCCATGCCTGGTCAAATCGCACTTTTGACAATTACCGTCATCTTTGCACAGTCGCCTGCCAGACTTGGCAAACCTATTGTCTGGATACCACATTAATCAAATCTGTATGCAATGCACTTTATGCTACAGATCGCAAAATCTAAATGGAAAGCGTATAAAAAAGTGTTTGTGCATTATGACTTTAGATTTGCGTGATATGACCTGTGATTATTGAGAAGATTACATTATTATTCGTATATTGTTTAATATGGGAAATGTCAGTTAATAGTTTTGACGTGAAATTTTGCTGGATTTTGGGCAAAAACACGTACCCTATAAAAAGTTAAGAAAAGGTGTTCGGGAAACAGAGAATTGAGCCGGTTGTCCCTGACAGACATCGAATCCAATGGTTGGATTCGAAAATCATTGTGCAACAGGCTCTTTAACTTGATTATTTTAAGGTTGGACTATAATATAGCAGTTGACAGTTAACCCAAATTACTATGGTGTCCTATGAATCGACGTCAATTAATGTTTTCCGGGCTGGTCGCAGGTGCGGCGTTGTCAAATCCAAATTTCTCTTCCTTTGCCGCGGAGCAATCGCCGCCTTCTGCGGCCGCGTTCAAACTGAAATATGCCCCCGAATTGGGGCGGTTTAAGCACCATGCCGGCGAGGACCCGATCGATCAAATCAAGTTTATGTACGATCAGGGCATTACGGCAGTTTTTGACAACGGCCTGATGGGTAAGCCCCGCCCATTGCAGGAAAAGATCGCTGCGGCTCTGCAGGAGCGAAAGATGGATTTGGGGCCGTTTGTGATATATGCCGATTTCGGCAAAGAAAGCATGGTGCTGGGGGATTCGGACAGCCGCAAGATGCTGCGGGAGCGTGTCGAACAGGGGATTGAAACTGCCCAAATAACCGGCGCCAAATGGGGATTGATGGTTCCGGGGCGCTACAATCAGCAGATGGCCTGGGAGTATCAAACCGCAAATGTGGTGGAAATAACGAAATATTTGGCCGGAGCGTGTGAAAAATCCGGCCTGATCATCGTGTTGGAGCCGCTGAATAAACACGACCATCCGGGGCTGTTTTTGACGGGAATCCCGCAAGCCTACGCCATTTGCCGCGCGGTCAACCATCCCTGCTGCAAGATCATCAACGACCTGTACCACCAGCAGATCACCGAGGGCAACCTGATCCCGAATATCGATCTGGCATGGAGCGAGATCGCCGCCTTTCATCTGGGCGACAATCCCGGCCGGCGCGAACCTGGCACAGGCGAGATCAATTTCCGCAACATTTTCAAGCATTTGCATCAAAAAGGGTATAAAGGCGTATTGTGTATGGAACACGGCGTCAGCAGCGAAGGCAAGGCCGGCGAGGCGGCGCTGCTGGAGGCGTATCGTCAATGCGATGCCTTTTGACGGATAGAAATGAAGGCGACGAAAAAGATATCTATTTGTGTATTTGCGGTCACAGGACTGTTCCTTTGCGGCTGTGCGTCGCAGAGGGTCGAGCTGTTCAACGGCAAAAACCTGGACGGCTGGCGTGCGTTCACGCCTGACGGTATTGCCCCGGAAGCCATCTGGTCGGTCAATGACGGCGTTTTGCAGTGCAAAGGCCAGCCGCACGGCTATCTGCGCACCGTCGATGAGTACCGCAACTATACGCTGTTTGTGCAGTGGCGATGGACGGATAAGCCCACCAACAGCGGGGTGCTGCTGCACACCACCGGCGAGGACAAAATCTGGCCGCTGTGCATCGAAGCCCAGTTGATGCACGAACACGCTGGCGATTTTGTAACCATCCAGAACGGCTCGCAAATCACGGTTGACGGCACGGTGCATCAGCCGCCGGCCGACCGGATTTATCAGATCGTCGCCAAGCAAAAGCCGTCTAGTGAAAACCCCGCCGGCCAGTGGAATACCTACAAAATCGTCTGCCGCAGCAATACCGTCGACCTGTACGTCAACGGTGTCCATCAGAACAGTGCGGTCGATGTAACACCTGAATGTGGCTCTATTTGCCTGCAATCTGAGGGATTGCCGATTGAGTTCCGCAGTATTTACCTGATTCCGTTTTAATGTGTGTAGAAACCCAACTTATTTTGGAGAATAACTATGGCTAATATCTTTAATCGCAGAGACTTTATTAAAACCGCATCGGCGGTTTCCGTATCTACCTTTTTGGGGCAGTCCAGCGGGTTGTTTGCCGCCGGAACCGAAACCCTCAAGCTCGGTCTGGTCGGCTGCGGCGGACGCGGCTGCGGAGCATTGGAAGACTGCCTAAAAGCGGCCGAATATCTTAAGCTCAAGCTTGAAATCGTTGCGCTGGCGGACTATTTCAAAGAGCGCACTGCCGCTGCCGCCGCGAAGTTCAATGTTTCCCCGGATTGCTGTTTTGACGGCATTGACAGCTACAAAAAGGTCATCGCCTCAGATGCCGATGTGGTGCTGCTGGTTACACCGCCGATCTTTCGTCCGGTGCATTTTGCCGCCGCTGTGGAAGCCGGCAAGCACGTCTTTATGGAAAAGCCGATCGCTGTCGATGCCCCCGGCTCGCGCCGCGTGATAGAATCCGGCAAGCTGGCTGCGGCCAAAAAACTCGGCGTCGTGGTCGGCGCACAGCGGCATCATCAGGCGGATTATCGCAAAACCGCACACGCGGTCGCCAATGGCGCCATCGGCAAGATCATCAACGGGCAGGTCTGGTGGTGTCAGCCGGTGCTGTGGTTTGTTACCCGAAAAGAAGGGGAATCCGACGCGGACTATCTGGTGCGAAACTGGGTCAGCTTTATGGAAATGAGCGGCGATCATATCCTCGAGCAGCATTTCCACAACATCGACGTGGCCAACTGGTTCATCGGGCGCCATCCGGAAGCGGCACACGGGTTCGGCGGGCGTGCCCGCCGCAAAACCGGCAATCAATATGACTTTTTTAGTGTCGATTTTGACTACGGCAAAGACGTCCATATCCACAGTATGTCGCGGCAGATTTCGGGCTGCTATGACCGTGTGGCCGAGTATTTCATTGGCGACCAAGGGGCCACATGGGGAACCGGCCCCGGACAGGCGGGCTATACCAAAGCGATCACGCTGCCGGACTTTGAAGAGCATCAGGGGCCGTATGTGCAGGAGCACGTCAATTTGCTGCGCGGCATCGTGGAAGGCAGCCCGCTCAACCAAACGCAATCCGCCGCCGAATCAAACCTGACCTGCATTATGGGGCGCATCAGTGCCTACACCGGCCAAGTCGTGCGGTGGCGCGAGCTGGTCGATCCGACTGCCGGTTCGCCATGGTATGGATTGGCGCTAAGCCCGTCGGCGGAAGATTTTGAAAAAGGCACGGTCAAGGCCCCGGCTGACGATATTGTGCCGGTCCCCGGCCGGGCATCGTAAGTTTTACTTTTTGTCTTGGCCGAATAGGCCTGTTTTTACTGAAAAAAGTCATTTTGCGCGTTTTCCATTTTTGCGTAAAATGACTTTTTTTTTGCGCAAAATACTGTTTTTGGGGAGTATGGAATTTTGTATAATAAAGACTTCTGATTGGTAACAAGAAACTATTAAACTGATTGTCTGACCCCAAAAAATGCCGGTTGAAATACTCAGCTTAGATGGACAGTGGAAGCTTCGGGAACTGGATTTCTCGCAAGACCATTTTGAGGCCGCCCCCAGCGTCGGCGGCACGTCGGAGGCCTGGCTGGATGTTCAGGTTCCCGGCGACATTCACCCCGCGCTGGTCAAGGCGGGGCGCATTCCTGACCCACTTGTGGACTTAAA
>JBFZBE010000289.1:0-2466 GCA_041308685.1 Phycisphaerae bacterium | reverse complement strand
CCTGTTCCACCACGTTCCACACGCTGTCCCCACGGGCGAACACACAGGTTCGCCCCTACACATCTTTGCCATATTGAACAATCACAGCGATAGACCAGACGATCCGCATCAAAACCGCCGCCGTAAATATCATCCCCCCCAGATACATTACAGGGATGCTGCGATTGCTCATCGATAACAGGGGTATCAGGCAGGCCAAGACAAAGGCATACCACAGGACGGTAAATGAAATGTGTGTGGCACGGTCTTTGATTTTCTCGTCCCGCTCGTCAAAAGCGATTTCACCGGCCTTCAGCGGAAAAAAAACCGGATAAAAATGAACCAGCGCAAATAACCCCAAGGGAATAAGGGCATTAAACTCTTTGCCCGGCCAATACACCGCAATCAGCCCCAGTGTAACAGCCATAACGATTGCTGCTATGACGATCACAATCAACTGATACCACGCATACCTTAAAACCCGATTCATAATGTACCTCTCCTTTCTCGATGATTAAGACAACTATACTGTACATATAGTATGACTAAGATTACATTATGTCAAGTATATTTTACATAAAAAACGAAAATTTTTTATTTCTCTCTCCCCAAGTCTTTGGCGAAACCGATCCGGGACAGCTTGATGTATTGCCCTTCTATTTTATAGGTCATTGCGATGTCGTCCAAAATGTAACAAACATACCAGCCGGGGCCTTGATTTACCATCCGGTTGACGGTGTATTTTGCGGACAAATCACCGCTTTTTTGGAGAATGGAAGTGGCTTTCCAAAGAGCTTTTCGAAACGAAACCCTGTTGCTCAAGCGATTTTCAAGCGTTTGGTAATCGTTCCTAAATCGTTCCGACCAGTGTATTTTCAACGCTCTAATTCCTTAAAAAGCTCTTCTACACTGGAGACCTCATGCAATCCGATGCCCGCATCCACCTCGTCCATTGCGCGTTTGGTTTCTTCGTTGGGTACAAATACGTCCAGAGGGAGACGTTTTCGGTGGGCAATCTGGCCTAAAAACATCTTGATTGCCTCGGACATCGTGATGTGCATCTGTCCTAATACCTTGGCGGCCTGTTTTTTGAGGTCGGCATCGACCCGGATTTGGATAGTTGTGCTTTTGGAAGCCATCATTCACCTCTTTATGTAATGATAATGTAATGACACTGTCACTACATCTATTATCGCAAATCGAGGCGTTGGGTTCAAGTAAAAAATCGGTTTTGACGTAAAGTCGCGTTGCGGCAACGCCGATATGTGTTGCGACGGATCAAAGAACCGCCCTTAAATGGCAGAAAATGATGTTTAGACGACAAAAAAAGCAGCCGACGATGCCTCCCTTGTTGGAGGAAATGAAGATAGACATTCGCGTCTATCCGAGCCAGCGAAGCTGCATCCGTCTCAACATGAGCCACGTCAAGCCCGAACAGCTCCCTCCGCTGATGGTGCGCAAGGCCGCCTGGCGCCGGTGATCAATGATCGACCGGCTGGCCGAGGAAGCCCTTGATCTCCTCGAATTTTTCATTCAGCAGTTCCGGTGTTTTCGCCTCGACATTCAGCCGCATCAGCGGCTCGGTGTTGCTGGCGCGGATGTTGAACCACCAATCCTTAAACTGCACGGTCGTGCCGTCCAGATCGTCCACCTGTCCCTGACTGTAGCGGCGGGCCAGTTCTTTGGCGGCGGCGTCCTTGTTCTCGACGCGGAAGTTGACCTCGCCGCTGGAGGAGTACCGCTTCAGCGGGGCGGCCAGCTCGCTGGCGGGTTTGTCAGCGCTGCCGAGGATATTCAGCATGTGCACCAGCGTGATCATCCCCGAATCGGCGTAGAAGTTGTCGCGGTAATAAAAATGCCCGCTCAGCTCGCCGCCGAAAATCGCGTGGCAGTCGCGGAGGGTCTTTTTCATAAAGGCGTGGCCGACCCGTTCGCGGCGGGGCGTGCCGCCGTGTTTGAGGATTTCTTCCTGCAAAACATGGCTGCTGCGCAGGTCATAGACGACCGCCGAGCTGGGGTATTTTTTGAGGAAATACGGAACCATCATCGCGCACATCAGGTCGCACGGCACGGTTTGTGCCTTTTCATCGATCATCATCAGCCGGTCGGCGTCGCCGTCAAAACAGAAGCCGAAATCCGCCTTTTTGTCCAGCACCGCCTGCTTGAGTTCGCGCAGATTGCTTTCGACCAGCGGGTTGGGGTCGTGCTTGAACGTGCCGTCGTGGGTCAGGTTCAGGCCGATCAGCTCGATGTTTTTCAAATCGCCAAAGAGGATCGGCACCATCTTGCCGGCCATGCCGTTGCTGGCGTCCACGACCATTTTGAGCGGCTTTCGGGTCGGCTCCAGGAACTTCAAGACGTGCTTTTTGTATTCGCCGGACAGGTCGCAATGCTCCACCGAGCCGCTTTGCAGGCCTTTGGTGTGCAGCAGGGCCAGGGCGATGTGCTTGATGTCTTTGAGGCCGGTGTCGGCGCCGATGGGTTTGG
>JBFZBE010000288.1:0-4887 GCA_041308685.1 Phycisphaerae bacterium | reverse complement strand
CGTCCGCCTCACGCACCAGCAGATACAAGCTGGCACCGACAGTGATAGTACTTGCTTGTGACCAGTCTTTTGTTTTGAGATTCCAGCCCGCAGTGCGATCGGATAACGTGTGATTGCCGCGACGTCCCTGAACAGGGTAAGAATCCTGATAGTCGTTGCCATAAACGACCAGTGCCGTGCCCATGCCCTTGAGGTTGGTGCCACAGATGACGCGCTGAGCGATCTTTTTGACCTTGCTCAGTGCGGGCATCAGGATGGCCAGCAGCATCGCGATGATCGCGATAACCACCAGCAGCTCGATGAGTGTAAAACCTTTCTTTTTCATTTTACTTCTCCATTTCTGCATTTTCCGGCCAGAAAACCACATATCTCCGGTCTATTTTTACCTATTAGTGCGGGCGGCTCCCACGCAGAGCCATTATCGCATTCTGGCCGTATTCTGCAAGAATATGTTCGGCCGGAGACTTTTTTCGATGTATCGCGGGCATCTTGCCCGCGCTCTTCTATGCACGGGCAAAACGCCTGTGCTGCGGTGGACAGAAAGGAGGTCAGAAAGGCGGGTTCACGATAGAAAAACAACAAAATAATATAATGGCAATCGTTAGTATATAATAAACAGCTATTCAATTGTGAACCGGCAATTAGACCTTTTCCGTCTATTCCATCCCTAAAAATACCTACTCTGCCCAATAATGTCAAGCTTTTTTTGAAAAAATCTTTGGTCTCACTTGAATTATTATGGGAAAATGCTTTGCCAGCGGTGCGGGTTTGTGGTATAAAGTTGACTTTATTTAGGTACGCAACAACGATCCCTGTCTCTTGCGGCGTTTCGCAAGCACATATAGGGGTTATTTATTTATAATGGAGTTATGAAATGGCACGAAAAAAGGTAACAATTGACGGAAACACAGCGGTTGCGCACGTCGCGCACGCGACCAACGAGGTCATCGCGATCTACCCGATCACGCCCAGCTCGAATATGGGCGAGCTGTCGGACGCCAAGACCGCCGCGGGCAAGGCCAACATCTGGGGGACGATTCCGTCGGTTACGGAAATGCAGTCCGAAGGCGGCGCCGCCGGTGCGGTTCACGGAGCGCTGGCCGCGGGGGCATTGACCACGACGTTCACGGCCTCGCAGGGTCTGCTTTTGATGATCCCCAATATGTACAAGATCGCCGGCGAACTGCTGCCGACGGTGTTCCATGTGTCCGCCCGCTCGCTGGCCTGTCAGGCGCTGAGCATCTTCGGCGACCACTCGGACGTGATGGCCTGCCGCCAGACAGGGTATGCGATGCTGACCTCGTCGAATGTGCAGGAGGCGATGGATATGGCCTTGATCGCCCAGCAGGCGACACTGGCCAGCCGTGTGCCGTTTGTGCATTTCTTTGACGGCTTCCGCACCAGCCACGAAGTGCAGAAGGTCGAAGAGCTGACGTTTGAGGATATGCGTGGGGTGATCGACGATAAGCTCGTAGCCGCCCACAAAGCCCGCGCGTTAAGCCCGGACAATCCGTCCATCAGCGGCACCGCCCAGAACCCGGATGTGTACTTCCAGGGACGCGAAACGGTCAACAAGTTCTACTCGGCCACTCCGAAGATCGTCCAGGACACGATGGACAAGTTCGCCAAGGTCGTCGGACGGCAGTATCATCTGTTCGATTACATCGGCGCCCCGGACGCCGAAAAGGTCATTGTCATTATGTGTTCGGGCGCCGAGACGGTGCGCGAGACGGTGGATTATCTGGTCAGCAAGGGCGAAAGGGTCGGCGTGCTGATCGTCCGCCTGTTCCGCCCGTTCAGCGTCGAGCATTTCATCAAAGCGATGCCCAAGACCGTCAGCAAGATCGCGGTGATGGACCGCACCAAAGAGCCCGGCTCCATCGGCGAGCCGCTGTATCTGGATGTGCGTACCGCCATCGGCGAAATGATGGCCGAGAAGATCGCACCGTTCACCCGTTATCCGATCTGCGTGGGTGGCCGCTATGGGCTGGGTTCCAAGGAATTCACGCCCGCAATGGTCAAGGCGATCTTTGACAACCTCGACCGCGAAGAGCCGAAGAATCACTTCACCGTCGGCATCGTGGACGATGTGTGCGGCACCAGCTTGACGGTCGATGAGACGTTCGATGTTCCGAGCAAGGCCTATACGGCGATGTTCTACGGATTGGGTTCGGACGGCACGGTCGGCGCCAACAAAAACAGCATCAAGATCATCGGCGAGGAAACCGACAATTTCGCGCAAGGGTACTTTGTCTATGACTCCAAGAAGGCCGGCGCGATCACTGTATCGCATTTGCGGTTTGGCCCCGAGCCGATCCGCAGCCCGTACCTGATCAAGAAGGCGGACTTTTTGGCCTGCCACAACCCCAGCTTCCTCGAAAAGTATGATATGCTCGGCCACGTCAAGCAGGGCGGCACGTTCCTGCTGACCAGCTTGCACAAGGCCGACGAGGTCTGGGACGCGCTGCCGGTCGAGGTGCAGCAGCAGATCATCAAAAAGAAACTCAAGTTCTACGTCATCGACGCGATCACTATCGCCGAAGAGCTGGGGCTCGGCTCGCGCATCAACGTGATCATGCAGACAGCGTTCTTCAAGATCAGCGGCGTCATCGACGTCAACACCGCCGTCAAGACCATCAAAGACGCCATCAAGAAAAGCTACGGCAGCAAGGGCGACAAGGTCGTCAATATGAACAACGCCGCGGTAGATGCGGCTTTAAGCCAAATCCATCAAGTCCAGGTTCCGCAGACGGCAACCAGCACAACCCGTATGGCCCCGCCGGTTCCGGAAGACGCCCCGCAGTTTGTCAAAGGGGTGCTCGGCGAGATCATGGCCGGACGCGGCGATGCGATCCCGGTCAGCAAGATGCCCTGCGACGGACGCTTCCCGACGGCGACGACGCAATACGAAAAACGCAACATCGCCGTGCATATCCCCGTCTGGGAGCCGGATGTGTGCATCCAGTGCGGCCAGTGTTCACTGGTCTGCCCGCACGCGGCCATCCGCATCAAGGCCTACGAGCCCTCGCAGCTGGCCGGAGCGCCCGCGACTTTCAAGAGCGCCGAGGCCAAGGGCAAGGAGTTTGCCGGGATGAAGTTCACCGTGCAGGTTGCGCCGGAAGATTGCACCGGCTGCAGCGCGTGCGTGGTCAACTGTCCGGGCAAGGATAAGACCAACCCCGACCGCAAGGCGATCAATATGTCCCTGCAGGAACCGCTGCGGGAAAAGGAACGCGAAAACTTCAAGTTCTTCCTGTCGATCCCGGATACCGATCCGAGCAAGTACAAAGTCGCCAGCATCAAAGGCAGCCAGTTTGTGCCGGCGATGTTCGAGTTCAGCGGCGCCTGCGCCGGCTGCGGCGAGACGGCCAACATCAAGCTGCTCTCACAGATGTTCGGCGACCGCGCCTACATTGCCAACGCAACCGGCTGCTCGTCGATCTACGGCGGCAACCTGCCGACGACGCCGTATGCCAAACGCGCCGACGGACGCGGACCGACCTGGTCGAACAGCTTGTTTGAGGACAACGCCGAATACGGATTGGGAATGCGTCTGGCGGTCAACAAGTTCAAGGCCTACGCCGTCGAACTGGTCTCCAAGGTCGCCGACAAGGGCTGCGTCGATAAGGCGCTGGCTCAGTCCCTGCTGGACGGGATGAAAGACCAGACCTCGCAAGCCGGCATCGAAGAACAGCGCAAGCGCGTCGCGCAGCTCAAGGCATCGCTGAAAAAGGGTTCCTGTGCCGAGTGCGACCAATTGGTTTCGGTGGCCGATTTCCTGGTCGAAAAGAGCGTCTGGATCGTCGGCGGCGACGGCTGGGCGTATGACATCGGCTACGGCGGTCTGGATCACGTTTTGGCCAGCGGCGAAAACGTCAACGTCTTGGTGCTGGATACCGAGGTGTACTCCAACACCGGCGGCCAGATGTCCAAGGCCACCCCGCGCGGCGCGGTCGCACAGTTTGCGGCGGCAGGGAAACGCATGGGCAAGAAGAATATGGGACTGATCGCGATGAGCTACGGCGGCATCTATGTGGCCTCTATCGCCATCGGCGCCAACCCGACACAGGCGGTCAAGGCGTTTGCCGAGGCCGAAAGTTATGACGGCCCGTCGCTGATCCTGTCGTACTCGCACTGCATTGCCCACGGCATCGATATGGCCAAGGGCTATGAGACGCAAAAGCAGGCCGTCGCCAGCGGGCACTGGCCGCTGTTTAGGTACGACCCGCGGCTGTGCGGCGAGGGCAAGAATCCGCTGCAGTTGGATTCCAAAGCCCCGACGGCGGACTTTGCCGAGTTTGCCTACGGCCAGAACCGCTTCCGCACGCTCAAGCAGTCTCAGCCCGAAGTGGCTGCGGAGCTGATGGAACTGGCCAAGCAGGATGTGGCACGCCGCTACAGCTTGCTGGAAAAACTGGCCAATCTGCCGTGCTAAGTGATTGATTTGACGGCTCGGTTTCGCATCCGGCGGAACTGAGCCGTTTTTTACAAAAAGGCAAAAGGGAAAAGTAAGGAATTTTCTTCATTTTTACTTTTTCCTTTTCACTTTTTACTTTACTGAAAGGTGGATTATGAAGCATCTGATCGCAGCATTGGGATTGGCGGTACTATTGAGCGGCTGTCAAACGACGGCAAAGAACGACAATGCCGAACCGGTTGTCGCCAAAGGCGATTGTATTGATGCGCACGCTGTGGCGGCCTATTTCGGCCCGAGCGCTCCCTATTGGACGGATCAGCGGCTTGTGTTCTGTCCGGCGGCGGTGCGATTGGAGACCACAGGCGCCGAACCGGAAGGCGACTGGAAAGCCAGCTATGGGCGCGGCCAGTTCTCCGCGTCCGGCCTGAATGCAGATCGCATCCGGGCGCTGCCGGCGGGGCTCATGAACG
>JBFZBE010000287.1:0-6256 GCA_041308685.1 Phycisphaerae bacterium | reverse complement strand
AAAGACAGGGAAAAAGCAAAAGAAACAGGATGCTGCCGGGAATGCGGGCATTCTGAGTGGCTTTGCTCTTGTGCAGGAGCAAGGTGGCCTGACGGCGCAGGCGTTGTGTGGTTTTTCCTTTTGCCTTAGGCCAAACACAAAACACCATTACTGGAAATGGCATTGGATAATGTTATGACGATAGGACTGCGAATGGTTGGATTTTCACAGATAGAACAGTTTGCCGGCAAAATCGTGCAGGAGTACCATCCGCATCGGGTCGTCCTGTTTGGTTCGCATGCCAGAGGGGCAGCCACTGAGGATTCCGATGTGGACTTGTTAATCGTGCTTCCCTTTGAAGGCAAGAGCGTCCAAAAATCCGCCGAAATGCGGCTTAAACTTCGCCCGTCATTTGCGGTCGATTTATTGGTCAAAACCCCTGAAACAATCCAACAGCGGCTGGCTATGGGGGATACTTTTATTGAAGATATTCTTAAAAATGGGAAAGTGATCTATGAAGCCGATCACAACTGAGTGGGTTGCAAAGGCGGAGGGCGATTACCACACCATGCTGCGCGAATGTAAGGCGCAGGATTTCCCCAACTACGACGCAGTGTGTTTTCACGCACAGCAGTGCGCGGAAAAATACCTCAAAGCGATACTTTGTCAGGCGGGCGTTCGGTTTGGAAAAATCCACGACTTAACCGCTCTATTGGAGATTGCACTGGACTATAAGCCGGATTTGGAGGCCTTTCGGGAAGATTTGGCGTATCTTTCTGCATTTGCAGTCTCTTCACGTTACCCTGGTGACGCAGCAGATCAGGACTGTGCGATTGACGCCAGATTTCGATGCGAACGGTTTAGACTGGCCGCGCAAATCGCACTGGAGTAATAACGGATTTCATTTATGACAGACGCAATCAAAACATCAATTCATCAACTCGGCAATTATATCGGCAAAACGGTTACTCTGTGCGGCTGGGTGTATAACAGCCGGCCCAGCGGCAAGGTGCAGTTTGTGGTCGTGCGCGACGGCACGGGCTTGTGCCAGTGCGTCGTCGAGGCCGCCAACGTCAGCGAATCGGTCTTTGAGGCCGTCAAGCGGCTGGGGCAGGAATCGTCGCTGACCGTTACCGGCGTGGTGCGTGCCGAGCCGCGGTCGCCCGGCGGCGTGGAGCTGGCCGTCACCGACGCGGCGGCGATCTGTCCGACGACCGACTACCCGATCACACCCAAGGAACACGGCATCGATTTTCTGATGAGCCAGCGGCATCTGCACCTGCGCAGCCGCCAGCCATGGTGCATCGGCCGCATCCGCCACACCGTCATCGACGCGATCCGCCGGTTCTTCAACGACAACGGCTTTACGCTGGTCGATACGCCCATCTTCACCGCCGCCGCCGGCGAGGGCGAGCAGACGCTCTTTGCGGTCGATTACTTCGGCCAGCCGATGTACCTGTCGCAGACCGGCCAGCTTTACCTCGAATGTGCCGCGATGAGTTTTGGAAAAGTATATTGTTTCGGCCCGACCTTCCGCGCCGAAAAGAGCAAGACGCGCCGCCATCTAACGGAGTTCTGGATGGTCGAGCCGGAGGTGGCCTTTATCGAACTGCCCGGCCTGCTGGAGCTTGCGGAAAACTTCATCTCCAGTATCGTTCAGCGTGTCCTCAAAGACAATCGCCCCGAGCTGGAGGCCATGGGCGCCGACATCGCGGCGATGGAAAAAATCGCTCCGCCGTTTGTGCGGCTGACCTATACCGACGCGGTGGACATCCTGACCAGCGACCGCACGGTCCAATTCATGGCCGAGCAGTTAGAGCAATTCAAAGCCCAGAAGGCCGCGCTGGAAGCGGAACTTGCCGAGATTGAAGCCGCCGAGCAAAAGGGCGGCTTGAAAAAATGGCAGCAGGAAAAGAACGCCCGCCGCCTGCCGGAACTGCGCGGCGAGATTGCCGAATTCGAAACGAAAATCGAAAACAACCCCAAGCACGCCGAGCTGGCCGCCGGTTTCAAATGGGGCAAGGACCTGGGCGGCTCGGACGAGACCATCATCTCGCTGATGCACGACAAGCCCGTGTTTGTGACCCACTACCCGCGCGAGGCGAAGGCCTTTTATATGAAGACCGACCGCGGCAACCCCAGGGTCGTCGAGAACTTTGATTTGCTGGCTCCGCAGGGTTTCGGCGAGATCATCGGCGGCTCGGTACGCGAGGACGACTACGACTACCTTCTCGGCCGCATCCGCGAAGAGGGCTACAACCCCGACCCTTACAGTTGGTACCTCGACCTGCGCAAATACGGCTCGGTGCCGCACGGCGGCTTTGGCCTCGGCGTCGAACGCACCGTCGCATGGATCACCGGCCAGCGGCACATCCGTCAGTGCATCGCCTTCCCGCGCATGATGGATAAGGTAATTTTATGAGCAAAGCACGGCTGATCAGCGTGGGCAACGAGTTGTTGTGCGGCCGGACGGTCGATACAAACGCCGCTTGGCTGAGCGGCAAGCTCTTTGCCGCCGGCGTTCCGACGGATTCGGTGCATCTGGTGGCCGATGAGATCGCCGACATTGTTACCGCCCTGCGCGACGCGACGGCCAGAGCCGACATCGTGCTGGTGACTGGCGGCTTAGGCCCGACCGACGACGACCTGACGCGACAGGCGCTGGCGGAGTTTCTCGGCGTCGAATTGGTTTTCTACCCTGACTTGGCCGCCCGCATCGAGGCCTACTTTGCCGGACGGGGCCTATCGATGCCGGCGCGCAACCGCATACAGGCGTATATCCCGCAGGGTGCATCGCCCATCGACAACGCCTGCGGCACCGCGCCGGGCGTGCTGTACGAAACCGCCGATACGCTCATCGCCCTGATGCCCGGCGTTCCCAACGAGATGAAAGGGATGTTCGACGCAACGGTGCTGCCGCGGATCGCCCGGCGGCTCGGCGGCGATATCGTCCGCTCGGCCAACCTGCGGCTGTTCGGGGCGGGCGAATCAATGGTGGCCGAAAAACTCGGCGATCGGATGCTCCGCGGCAAGAATCCGCTGCTCAACTGCACCGTCAGCGAAGGGGTTATCACGCTGCAATCCATCGCCGCCGCACCGACCGCCCAACAGGCCGATGCGCTGCTGGCACAGCATCAAATGGAATTAAAGACGCTGCTGGGGGAGCTGGTCTTTGGCGACGACGAACAGACCTTGCAGGATGCCGTCGGCCAACTGCTCAAAACCAAACAGAAGACGCTGGCCGTGGCCGAATCCTGCACCGGCGGGCTGATCGCCAAGATGGTCACCGATGTGGCCGGCGCCAGCGGCTATTTTCAGTGCGGATGGGTTACTTATAGCAACGCTGCCAAAACAAAACTGCTGGGCGTACCTGCGGAACTGATCGCCCAATACGGCGCCGTCAGCGAGCCGGTGGCCGCGGCCATGGCACGGGGCGCCGCCCAGAATGCTCCCGCCGACTGCGCCATCGCTGTCACCGGCATCGCCGGCCCCGACGGCGGCACGCCTGAAAAGCCCGTCGGGCTGGTCTATATCGCCGTGCAGGTGGATGGCGTTTTGCGGGTTCAGGAGTGCCGGTTCCCCAATGTCGGCCGCACTTCCGTGCGGTTTCGCGCTGCCCAAGCCGCCCTGAATCTGCTGCGGCTGCGGCTTGGTTAGTGCTGTTTCCAATATCTTTTACCGGAAATGGTACTATTGCTTTTTTCAACACCTGTGTCAGCGCCGCAGCTCCAAAGTTTGTTCTGTATATCAATATGGACGTTTAAGGAGTGCGGCAATGCAGCGTATGTAAACATTGGCACTGACGGCGGTTAGGGCGCCAACAAAGAGTGGCAGCGATGATGACGCTGTTGGCCTGTGTGCGTCATTTACATCGGCGGGATGCCGACGGATTCGCGGATGATCAGTTCCGGGCGGAACATAATCCGCTGCGGCTTGAGCTGGTCGTTTTTGCCGCTGATGCGTTCGATCAATATCTTGGCGGCGGAAACGCCGATTTGATAGGGATTCTGCCGCACGGTGGTCAAGGCCGGATCCAGCAGACGGGCGATCTCCATATCGGCAAACCCAATCACGGATAAATCTTCAGGGATTCTCAATTTGGCCGCCCGTGCTGCCTTATACACCGAGGATGCCATCGGGTCGTTGGCACAAAAAATTGCCGTCGGCCGCGGGTTGCTTTTCAGGATACGTTCTGTCAGCAGTACGGTTGTGTTGATATCAGATCCGAAATAAGAATCTTCAGCGATAACGGCCTCCAAACCATGCTCCGCAGCGGCCGCAAGGAACCCTTCTTTTCGCACGACAGCCGTTGAAGACATTTTCGGCCCGGCCAGACAGGCAATTCGGGTATGCCCCAGATTGATCAGATATGCGGCGGCCTGATACCCGCCGGAAAAATCGTCTGTTCCAACAAAATCACTTTGTATATCCGATAATTCCATATCCACCATCACCATCGGGATATGTCTTTCGATGATTTCACTGATGTAGGTTTCGCGCGCATCCAATGCCGGATAAATAATGAACCCATCGACTCGTTTATCGACCAGTGAGTGGATTTGGGCGGCAAGCTGAACGTCTTTTTCGACATCCAGTTCTTCCATCCACAGGCAAATCGCATGGCAATCCATCTCACCCAGTTGCGTATGGATACCCACCAGCACCTGCATGCAGAAGTCAGAGCAATGCACCGAATGGGGGAAGATGACCCCGACGGTGCCCGTCCGGCCGGAAAGGATGCTGCGGGCCAATTGATTGGGGCGGTATTTAAGCTCTTCGGCGATCTGCTGAACCAACTGGCGGGTTTGCGGTGCAATCTCACTGCGGCCGCGCAGCGCTCGCGACACGGTAGCCACCGATAAATTAACCCGCTCAGCAATATCTTTAAGTGCAACAGCCATATATAGTTATGTGTTTTTTAATCCAGCGAAAAAATATGCAATAGTTTACAAATACTATTTTATCGCATTTGGAGGCCTATTTCAAGGTTTTCCCATAAAATCGCAAAAAATATGCAGGTTTTTCGTTGTTCCCCCATCATAGTTGACCATTGATGGAGTAGTCTTTTTGCATCTTTTCAGCAAGTTTAAAGGGGTATTTGAGTGTTATTAATCTGGTTATAAGATGTTATATAAAAAAAAATTATGTTAAAAATAATAAATATAAGATACGTTGGATATAATAACACCTGAAATTTATTTTGCGCACCTTGCGGCGAGGTCGAAAAAAACTCACGGCATTCCAGAATTTTTTAGTTGACTCCTGCAAGATGAAGTTGGTATATTGCGAATTGTAATGCTTTGCATATTGGAAATTTCATAGTTCATCGCACTGCGGATTGCTTTCTTGAAAAATCCCTTTTTACCGCAGATGTGTACCGGCAGGCACCGTGTTTGTCGTAGAAAGATAAGTTATTTTGGAGAAAGTGAGGACGAAGATGAAAAAAATGGTTTTGATGTTGCAGGCACTGCATAGATAGATTCTGGGCATCGTTATTCGTTCTGGGTTCAGGGCGATGAAAATATAATGTCTAATGGCGACTGGAAAAAGTATGGTACTCCAATGAAAACGTGGATTGACATGGGTGCGTCAATGGATGTTTGGCTGTGTCTGGCGCAAAAGCGGCTGGATTATGCGAATTGGCGGCAAAATCATACCGATATTATTTTCATTGATCATCCTTTCTCCGGCAAGATGTACCGTACAACCTTTGAGTATCTGGACATCTGTCGATGAGTACTACATCAACCATACCGTCAAGCAGGGCAATCCGTTTGCCCAGAACCTCCTTATATGGCGACGGCAGTGTCAAAAATACCGGCTCAAGTCCATGGCTGGCCAATCCCCTCGATGGCAAAACGTGGACATACGCGATGCCCTATAGGGCGTATCTTTATCTTTTATTTCGGCGGTACTGATTGGTACACTGCGCCCGTGCGGTAATGGAGTGTTTTTGATAAAAAGCGTTTGTGTTGTTTATTTGTGATGGGGGCGGGCGGTTGTCTGTACCCAATTATCAATATTATGCAATATAAAGGATGATGCATGTCGGTAGAAATCGGGATGGCTGCACTGAAACTGGAAATGGCGCCGCGCGTGGCACGGACGGAAGGCGGTTATTCCGCCGAGCGGCACTGGGAGTTGGTCAAGGCGGTAACGGGCATTACGGTAACGCCGTACAGCAGCCCCGAAGAGCAGCAGGCGGCCTCCAGCGCGTTTGTCAAGGCGTGGGATTACGATTACGTCTGGTCGATTTTGATCTACAACCAGGTGTTTG
>JBFZBE010000286.1:0-5556 GCA_041308685.1 Phycisphaerae bacterium | reverse complement strand
TTGGCCATATCCTTGGGCTGGAACTGCACCGTCGTCCAGAAATAGGCGAACAGGAAAATCATCACAATATACACCACATTATAAGTAAAGGCCATCGGCCCGAACGCCTCAATAATCTGCTTGAGCATGTTCGAACCGCCCCAGCCCGGAATCCGTCCCAACTGTTCCAGCACGATCGGCGGGAACATCATCAAGCTGGACGCGAAGATGATCGGCATTACGCCGCCGTGGTTGACCCGCAGCGGCAGGTAGTGCCGTGCGCCGCCGACCATCCGGTGGCCGCGCATCTGCTTGGCCTGCTGGATCGGAATCCGCCGCTGCCCCTGCGTGATCAAAATCGCGCCGGCGATAACCAGCACGAACGCCGCGGCCAAAAACAGCAGTGTGCCGGGGCCGTATTTGCCTTCGGCCACACCGACCTTGAACTCGGTATTCTGCCAGACGCTGACGACCGCACCGGGCATTTGTGCCACGATACCGGCCATAATGATCAAGCTGATGCCGTTGCCGATGCCGTATTCATCGATCTGCTCGCCCAGCCACATCAGGAAAATCGTGCCGGCGGTCATCCCGATCACACCCAACACGATCGCTTGTCCTGCCATTCCCGGATACACGTTGCCCTCGCCGGCGGCAAAGACCTTCATCATCATAATCGCCTGGATCAGACACAGCGGCACCGTCAGATAGCGGGTGTATTCCTGTATCTTCTTATAGCCGGCCTGCCCTTCCTGCTTGAGTTTTTTGAGCTGGGGCATCACCTCGCCCAGCAGCATCAGGATGATCGAGGCCGAAATATAGGGCATAATGCCCAGCCCGAACAAGCTGCTCTGCTTGAGCGTGCCGCCGGTGAACATCTGCAGGTAATCGGCCGCACGGCTCAGCGGCGAATCGCTGTCGCGGTTTTCGGCCATCTTGGCGATATTCTCCGCGTTGATGCCGGGGATCGGAATATGGTAGCCGATGCGGTAGATGCACAGCAGCGCAACGGTAAACAGTATCTTGTTCCGCAGGTCCGGTATTTTGAAGATATTCCCAAAAGTTGCCAGCATGGTCATCCCTTCCCTGTGCGTTAGGCGACGACTTTCGTCGAACCGCCGCAACCGGTAATTTTCTGTTCGGCGCTCTTGCTGAACTTGTGCGCCGCGACATTAAGCTTTTTGGTCAATTCGCCGTCGCCGAGGATTTTGACTTTGCTCTGGCGGCTGTCCACCAGTCCGACGCCCAGCAGCTCTTCGACGCCGACCGACATCCCGTCGCCGAACGCGCGATCCAACTGCGCGACATTCACGACCTCGTAGCGGGTCTGGAAATTGGCATTGTTGAACCCGCGTTTGGGCAGCCGGCGGAACAGCGGCATCTGGCCGCCTTCGTCCACATAGCTGATCCGGTGACCCGATCGGCTGCCGTCGCCTTTGTGGCCGCGTCCGCTGGTCTTGCCGTGTCCGCTGCCTTTGCCGCGTCCTACGCGTTTGCGCTTGGGATCAGCGCCCGCGATTGCAGTAATTTCATTGCTCAACATGTTCGTTATCACCACCTTTTTTCAACTTCGATCTCGACCCCGCGGTGAGATTCGACGGTTTGTTTGTCGCGCAGCTTCAGCAGGCCGTTCATGACCGCTTTGACTACGTTCTTGGCCGACCGGCTTCCGTTGATCTTGGTCAGCACGTTGCGTACGCCGGCGTATTCCAGCACCGCACGCACGCTGGAACTGGCGATCACGCCCGTACCGGGGCTGGCCGGCAGCATCGTTACCGTGGTCGCACGGCATTTGCCGATGACCGGATGCGGCACGGTGCTGTCCACCACCGGCACACGCTGCAGATTTTTTTTGGCGTCTTTGATCGCCTTCTCGACCGCCGGCGGCACTTCATTGGCCTTGGCATAGCCGTAACCGACTGTCCCGTTGCGATCGCCGACAACCACCAGCGCCGAAAAACTGAAACGCCGACCGCCTTTGACCACTTTGGCGTTACGGAAGACCTTGACCACGGTATCTTCCAGCGGCTGCTCACTTTGAGCGTCTAATCTGATTGCTTCCTCGGCCAACTTATATCTCCATCAAAAAACGTCTGTCCATTCACTGTACTTGGTTATCGCTGCGCTTAGAACGCCAGTCCTGTTTTGCGAGCGCCGTCGGCCAGCGCCTTGACGCGGCCGTGATACTTGTATCCGTTGCGGTCAAAACAAACCGCCTTGATGCCGACTTCCATCGCCTGTTTGGCCAGCGTTGCGCCCACGGTCTCGGCGGCCTTCTTGTTGCCGCCGTACTTGAGCGAATCCCGCAGGCCCTTGGCCATTGTGCTGCACGCGGCCAGCGTTACACCCGCCAGGTCGTCGATGATCTGGGCATAAATATGCCGGCCCGAGCGAAACACCACCAGCCGCGGACGCTCCGGCGTACCGAAGACTTTCTTGCGCGACCGAAAATCGCGGCGAACCTTGGCTTGCTGTATTCTTTCTTTCTGCATAAGCTTCTGCGGCGTAAGCCGCCTCCACAATTTTTACTTTTACCTTTTAAATTTCGCCTTAAACTATCCGCCCGACCCCAGCGCCTTGCCTTCCTTGCGGATGACATGCTCGTCGGCATAGCGGATGCCTTTGCCCTGATACGGTTCCGGCGGACGGACCCGGCGGACGTTGGCGGCAAACTGCCCCAACTCGTGTTTGTCCGGGCCGCTGAGCGAAAAGACCGCCGGCACTTCATTGCCTTTGGTGGCCGGCACTTTGATCTCCACCTTGACGCTCTTGGGGACCTTCATCTCGATCGGATGGCAGAAACCGATCTGCAAAATCAGCTTGCCGCCCTGCTCTTTGATGTTGTAGCCGGTGCCGAAAATCTGCATCTCGCGGACAAATCCCTTGCTGACGCCGATGATCATATTGTTCATCAGCGCCCGCATCGTGCCGTGCATCGCCTTATGGATGCGGTCGTCCGGCCCGGTATTGGACAGCGCGACTGCGTTGTTTTCGACCTTCAGCGCGATCTTCGGATGGCAATCCATCTGGAGCGTGCCTTTCGGGCCGGTCACTTTGACCGTGCGTCCGGATTGCTCAACCTTGACCCCGCCGGGAATAACGATTGGTTTTTTTCCTATACGACTCATTTAGCTCACCGTGCAAATCAGTTCACCGCCGACCTTTTGGGCGCGGCATTGTTTATCGCTCAGAATCCCTTTGCTCGTCGATACGATCGAGATGCCCAGGCCGCCCATCACGCGCGGCATCGCATCGACCGCACGATACAGCCGCCGACCCGGCTTGCTGGCCCGGTCGATGGACTGGATTACCGGTTCGCCTTCGGGCGTGTACTTCAGGAATATCCGAAGAAACCCCTGCTTGCCGTCGTCCACGCGGTCGTAACTGAGGATGTATCCTTCCTCTTTCAGTACCGCCGCAATGCCCAGACAGGACTTGCTGGCAAGGACGTTGACCTTGGCCTTTCCCACGCTGCCGGCATTACGAATCCGTGTCAGCATATCCGCGATCGGATCATTTAAGCTCATTCACAAAACTCCACTGTAACCTGACTAAAGGGTTGATATTGTTATTACCAGCTTGCTTTTCGCACGCCCGGAATCTTGCCTTCGTTTGCCATCTTGCGGAAACAGATACGGCAGATTTTGAACTTGCGATAGACCGCCCGTGCGCGTCCGCAGAGTTGGCAGCGGGTATAGCCCCGACTGCGGTATTTCGGCTTCTTTGCGGATTTATTTTCCAGCGCCTTGGTGGACATATTAAAAACTCCAAATATTCTGTTAGTATTCCAACTCTACGACGTTTTGAACGGCATCCCGAACAGCCGCAGCATTTCACGCGCCTCGTCATCGCTCTGGGCGCTGGTTACAAACGTGATGTTCAGCCCCTGCTGATGCTCGATCCGCGTCGGATCGATTTCCGGGAACACGCTCTGTTCGTCCAGTCCCATCGAGTAGTTGCCGCGGCCGTCAAAGCCCTTGGGGTTCAGCCCGCGAAAGTCCTTGACGCGCGGGATGGTCAGGTTGATCAGACGATCCAGAAACTCGTACATCCGGTCTTTGCGAAGCGTCACCTTCAGGCCGGTCTTGTCGCCTTCGCGCACCTTGAAGTTGGACACGCTCTTTTTGGCCGCACAAACCAGCGGCTTCTGGCCGGCAATAACGGTCATGTCCTTGATCGCCAGCTCGAGGTACTTCTTGTCCTGGATGGCCTTGCCCAAACCCATCGACAACACGATCTTCTGAAGCCGCGGGGTCGCCATCGGGGTCGTATAACCGAACTTTTCACGCAGCGATGCAGCGACTTTGCTTCTATACATATCTTTCAAACGAGCCATGAAACACCTTTATCAACGAAACGCATTACTTCTTGTTTGCCTTGACGACCACGCCGATCTCGCTGCCGTCTTTGGCAACGCGGCGCTTGACGCCTTTACTGTCCGCAACAAACCGCACCCGGGTGCCTTTGTTCGTCTTGGGGTTGACCGGCAGCACATTGCTGATATGGATCGGACGTTCCACGCGGATACGGCCGCCCTGCGGGTTGCGCTGCGAAGGACGCACATGCTTGAACGCCGTGTTGACGCCCTCGACCAGCACGCGGTCTTTCTCGGGCAGCACCCGCATCACTTTACCGGTAACGCCTTTGCTGTCGCCGGCGATGACTTCGACCAGATCGCCTTTTTTAATATGCCTTGTCATAGTTCTTCTGCTCTCTTTGCTCTGCGGCCCTACACCACTTCGGCGGCCAGCGAGATAATCTTCATAAAGTTCTTTTCACGCAGCTCGCGGGCGACCGCGCCGAAAATGCGCGTCCCGATCGGATTGTTATCCGCATCGATGATCACCGCCGCGTTGCTGTCGAACCGCACATAGCTGCCGTCGGGACGACGGACGGGCTTAGTGGTGCGGACAATCACGCATTTATGCACTTTTTTGTGGTCCAACTGGCAGTTCGGCAGACGTTTTTTGATCGCCACACAAATCACATCGCCCACCGTCGCCGTCGGACGGGTGTACTTGCCTGTCGAGCTGCATTTGCCCAGCACTTTGATGCACTGAGCGGTCTTGACGCCGCTGTTATCGGCAATTTCCAACATGCTTTCTTGCTGTATCACCGGACTGTCCTTTACTCAATGACTGCTTTCTTTACGATATTCACCAGACGCCAGTTGATGGTCTTGCTGATCGGACGGCATTCGGTGATGTCCACCGTATCGCCTATGCCCGCCAGGTTCTTCGGGTCATGCACCCCCAGCTTGGTACGGCGCTTGATGTACTTGCCGTACTGCGGATGCTTGACGCGATAATCGATCTGCACCGTAATACTTTTATCGCCGCGTTTGCTGGTGACGACCGCGCGGCGGGTTTTTTGAATCTTTTTGCTTTCGGTTTCCATGCCTTACTGGCCCTTCAACTGATCTTGTCTGATGATCGTTTTAATCCGCGCGATGTCGCGACGCACGTCGCGGATCGCATGTCGGTTCTCAAGATTTTCGGTAACCGCCTGACACCGCAAGCTGAACAACTGACGGTGCAGTGCGTCCAGTTTCTCGCGGCGTTCATCCGGCCGTAAATC
>JBFZBE010000285.1:0-3806 GCA_041308685.1 Phycisphaerae bacterium | reverse complement strand
GGATTTGCCCTGCTCAAGGCACAATTGGCGGCGGTGGTTTCGGTTGGTGCGTTTGTCTTTGTCGCGTCGATGGTCGTCTGGCTGGTGATTCGTGCGATCATGGGTGTGCGTGTGTCGCGTGAAGAAGAACTGCGCGGTCTGGATATCGGCGAACATGGCAATGAGGCGTACAGCGGATTCCAGGTCTTCAGCAATATGTAAAATGAACCCAATGATTGAAAATGGAGAACCATTATGAAACTGATTATTGCATACATTCAACCCCACAAGCTGGAAGATGTCAAGGCCGCCCTGGTGCGTGCCGAGGTCGGCAAGATGTCGATTACCAATTCGCTGGGCTGCGGCCAGCAGATGGGATACGAAGAGAGTTATCGCGGCGTTAAGTTTGAGGTCAACCTCCTCAAGAAAATCCGGCTGGAAATCGCCGTCAACGAGGATTTTGTCGAAAAGACGGTCAATGCAATCGTTGCCGGCGCCCGCACCGGTGAGATCGGCGACGGTAAAATCTTTATCGTCAGCTTGGCCGAGTGTATTCGTATTCGGACGGGAGAACGCGGCGGGGCCGCCATCGGTTAAGCGGTTAGTGCAAGCCGGGTCAGGAAATTGCATTGAGGTTTTTAGGTCTCCTGATCCGGCTTGTTTATAATGGCGTTTTTGGTGTTCTTCATGCGAGCCGGTCCCGGCGTTATCCGGGCCGGCTTTATGATCTTCTCTGAATTGTAACAATTTTGGCGCGGTGTTTTGCGGCGGAGTTACAAAATTGGTTTAACGCCGAAGTGTACAAAATGACCGTCAGCCGCGTCAAAGGGTGCGGCCAGCAGGCCGGCTACAGCGATCATTACCGCGGCCAGGTCAAACAAATCAACCTCTTGGACAAAATACGCATCGAGATCGCGGTCAATGACGGTTTTGTCGATCCGACGATCAAGGCCATCGTCAAGGCCGCCCGCTGCGGAAAGATCGTGGACGGCAAGATCTTTGTGATGCCGCTGGAACAGTGCATTCGCATCCGCACCGATGAAACCGGCAGTATGGCCATCGGATAACGGAATCCGATAATATTACATTTTTGTTGCACACAATAAGGCGATTGTTACAAAAATGTATCAAATTCCATATTGTTGACGCTTTCCTTTTTTGTGCTAAGCGTAAGCGGTATATCGGGTTATGTCTATATTTGTGCGATTGCTGCGGGTTGGCATAGTGTTTGCTTTGTTTTATTCAGTCACGGCTGAAACAAAAACCTGTGTTGTGAAAGAACCCAATGAATTCTTTCATCACAATATACCCACCCAAGCATTGGGTTCAGGGCAAGACCGGTTTTGCCGTCGCGGCCGTGATGCGGCGGGTCGCCGTCTTGCCCCCCTTATGCCGCGCAGTGCTGTAGAGTATAAGCAAAAGCGCGGCAGCGCAAGCTGCCCGATAAAGCGTTACCCTGTGGGATACGCAATCCGGCCGCTGGCGCGGCTCGGCTTTTGTTTCATACGATTGCCATAAGCGGCAGCGGAATTGTTTGACAGTGTATCCGATTGGGATAAAATGACAGACACAGACATTTCCGTTGACGACCTGAGCGGTCGGCATTGTCATTAAAAAAACAAAATGTGTTTTTAACCTATTATTTCAGGGAGATTGTATGAGCAATCAGGTGCAGTTGGTTGAGATGTTCGGCGCCAATGTCTTCAATGATGCGGTGATGCGTCAGCGGCTGCCGAAGGTGATTTACAAAGAATTCGTCAAGGTGCGCAACGGTTTCGGCGAGATGACTCAGGCGATTGCCGATGTGCTGGCCAACGCGATGAAAGACTGGGCGCTGGAACACGGCACAACGCACTACTCGCATTGGTTTCAGCCGATGACGGGACTAACGGCGGAAAAGCACGATTCGTTTATCTCACCGACGCCGGACGGCCGGACGATTCTGGAGTTCAGCGGCAAAGAACTGATCAAAGGTGAGCCGGATGCGTCGTCGTTCCCGTCCGGCGGCCTGCGGGCGACGTTTGAGGCCCGCGGCTATACGGCCTGGGACTGCACCTCGCCGGTCTTTATCAAGGGCAAGACACTGTATATTCCGTCGGCCTTCTGCTCCTACACCGGTGAGGCATTGGACAAAAAGACCCCGCTGCTGCGGTCGATGGAAGCGCTGAGCAAGCAGGCCACTCGCGTGCTGCGGGCGCTGGGCGATACCCAGGTGCAAAGCGTGATGACCACGCTGGGCGCCGAACAGGAGTATTTCCTGTTGGATCGCCGCTTCTTTGAAAAACGGTTGGATTTGGTGCTGGCCGGCCGGTCGCTGTTTGGCGCTCCGTCGCCGCGCGGCCAGGAAATGGAAGACCATTATTTCGGCGCGCTGCACGAACGTGTGGCCGCCTATATGCACGATGTCAACTGTGAATTGTGGAAACTGGGCGTTTCGGCCAAGACACAGCACAACGAAGTCGCTCCGGCCCAGTATGAATTGGCCCCGCTGTTTACGACCGTCAACGTCGCGACCGACCACAACCAGATCGTGATGGAAGTCCTGCAAAAGGTTGCGCTGCGGCACGGGTTTGTGTGTCTGCTGCACGAAAAGCCGTTTGCCGGCGTGAATGGATCGGGCAAGCACAACAACTGGAGTATGTGCACCGACACTGGCGTCAATCTGCTGGAGCCGGGCAGTACCCCGCACGACAATATGGTGTTTTTGGTGTTCCTGTGCGCGGTGGTTCGCGCGGTCGATAAGTATTCGCGTCTGCTGCGGGCGGCCGTGGCCAATCCGGGCAACGACCATCGTCTGGGCGCCAACGAAGCCCCGCCGGCTATTGTGTCGATCTTTTTGGGCGAGCAGTTGGCGGATATCTTTGAACAATTGGCTGCCGGCGGCGCCAAGACCAGCAAACAGGGCGGCCAGCTCAAGCTGGGCAGCTCAACCCTGCCGCCGCTGCCGAAAGACAGCACCGACCGCAACCGCACCAGTCCGTTCGCCTTCACCGGCAACAAGTTCGAATTCCGTATGGTCGGCTCCAGCCAGTCCACAGCCGGCCCGAACTTTATCCTGAACACGATGGTGGCCGATATCCTGATGGAAATCGCCGATGGTCTGGAAAAGAGCAAGGATGTCAAGGCAGACGCCCAGAAGCTGCTGAAAAAAATCGCCAATGAGCACTCACGGATCATCTTCAATGGCGACAACTATTCGGAAGATTGGGTCAAAGAGGCCGAAAAACGCGGCCTGCCAAATATCCGCTCGGCGGTCGAATCCATCGAGACGATTTACGAAAAAGAGCATATCGACCTGCTCAAGCGGCACAGCGTCCTGAGCAAGCACGAGCTGCACGCCCGCACGGAAATCCTGCTGGAAAATTACGCCAAGACGCTGAATATCGAGGCCAATGTAACGCTGAATATCGCCAAACGGCAGATTTTGCCGGCCTGCATCCAGTACACCGCCGAACTGGCCAACGCGGTCAACGGCATGTCGGCCGCCGGCATTACCCCCGCTGTCCAGAAGCGCGAGCTGGAAAAGGTCAACAGTTTGGTCGAAGACCTGTCCAGTGCGATTGAAGCCCTCGAAAAAGCCCTCGGCAAGACCAAGGCGACCGACAAAATTAATGCCAAGGCCAAGAGCTACCGCGACGACGTGGTGCCGGCGATGTCGGAGGTCCGCAAGGCCGCCGATACGCTGGAGACGATCGTGGATGCCGAACTGTGGCCGCTGCCCAGCTATGCCGAGATGCTCTTCCTGCGGTAAAATCTGTAAATTTCTATAATTAAAAGAGTTGAAGACCCTGTCGGGCGGCGGACAAAATGCTCGGCAGGGTCATTTT
>JBFZBE010000284.1:0-9282 GCA_041308685.1 Phycisphaerae bacterium | reverse complement strand
AATTATCGATTTTTCGTTTCGGCGGCGGCCAGAGCATAACGGCCGTTTACGACCGCCGGCCAGGCGGTAAAGCACCGCTGGCCGTTGACCTGCACATCCAGCGGCTCGGTGATCTTGCGATCCAGAACGATCACATCGCCGGCCGCCAGCGTCATCACATCGTTGAGCGTCATCAGCGTATCGCTGAGCAGCGCCGCAACCGTCATCGGCGCATCGTACATCCGCTTGACGATGCGGTCGGGGTTGTCCTTTTTCTCTTCGGCGCGGCCGAACGGTCCGGTCAGCCCGACGATCGGCGCGACGATCTCATCCAGCAGAATCAGCGTGATGGACAGCTCGGCCTGCCCGCAGACGGCGCAAAAGTTAAATTCACACAAATCTTCCAAATCATTAAACCGCACCGGCCAGTCCCTATAGATCAGGTGCTCGGTTTTTTCCAGCCGCGCCTGGCCGTACTCGGCAAATCCGGCCTCGAGCGCATCGGCCAGCGCCGCAACCGCATCCAGCAGGATCGTTTCGCCCAGCGGCGAGATGCGTTCGCTTTTGCCGATCTGTGCCTCCGGATCGCGCAGGACATACCCGACCAGCAGGCCGGCCGTTTCCAGCGACATCCGCAAAAATCCAACGTGTCCTTTGCCGCCGGCGGCCGTCAGGGGCAGATAATACTGCGTCGGCCGCTCCTGTTCGACCTGCTCGTACAGCGATGCCGCGTAACGCTCACAGAGCGACACGACAGAGGCGTTGAACGGCTGGCCGGTCAACGCTTCCAGACCTTTGGTCAGACCCATCGCCAGCTTGGCCGCAAACAGCCGCAGCAGTTCGGCGGATGCAGTATTGAGCCGATGGGGCTGCCGCCAGTCCACCGGATCGCACGGCAACGCGGCGCCTTCCGGTTCGACCAGCGACCGCAGCCGCTGCATCCCGCTCAAAAGCTGCCGCCGCAGCGTCGGATTGTCATCGGCAGGCCGACTCATTGCACCGCAAACTCCCGAAACAGGATTTGTCGAATAAACGGCTTTGCATCGGGGAACAGCAGCGTGTTGAACTGATCCTGCACATCGCGTTTGATGCGGTTCAGATTGCGGCTGCCGCGGACATCCTCAATGCTCAACCCCGAAAAGTACGTCGTCAGCAGGTCGCGCAGCACCATCACCCGCTGATCCAGAAATTCTTTGCCTTTGACCGGATCCATCTCCGGGCTAAGCTCCAGCGAAATCGTTACGCGCACATACCGTGTTACGCCCGGCTCATCCAGATTGGCCAGCACCGGCTCCATCGCGTCATACGTCCACGGCGTCGTGCCGGGGGCGGTCTGGGCGGCAAGTTGATTGAAGGCATCGGCGGCCTTTTTGGCCTCAACCGCTTCGGCGCTCGGCGGCGGCGGCGGTGCATCCTGGC
The DNA here is from genome assembly GCA_041308685.1 of Phycisphaerae bacterium. Classification (GTDB taxonomy): domain Bacteria; phylum Planctomycetota; class Phycisphaerae; order Sedimentisphaerales; family Anaerohalosphaeraceae; genus T3Sed10-213. The sequence goes on along the minus strand of JBFZBE010000284.1, from coordinate 7,884 downwards.
CGCCCATCAACTGCGACAGCGCAAAGCCGCCGGTCGCTCCGGCCGCAACGACCGAGCCGAGAATGATCCAGGTAAACAGCCCCATCGCCTTGCCGCCTGTTTTGGCGGCGTCAGTTTTTCCAGAGGCGTCTTTTTTATCTTCTTTATCCTTTGCCATCATTTATTTCCATGCGTGTTTCTATTCGGTTCCGGCCGCAGACAGCGCGGCATCGGGTGCATAGCGTTTTACTTTTTCACGCAGCGTGCGGTCGCTGATGCCCAGCCGCTGGGCGGCGCGGGTGCGGTTGCCGTCAGCCCGCCGCAGCGCCGTCAGGATCGCATGCCGTTCTATTTCTTCCAGCGGCTGATCCAGCAGTTCCTGGTGCGCCGCGGCGCCGACATCGCGGGTCATCTGCTCCAGCAGGTCGGGCGTATGCAGCGCCGACAGGACGCTGCCGTGCCCCAAGATCATCATCGTCCGCACGGCGTTGCGCAGTTGGCGGATGTTGCCGGGCCAACAGTAGGTTCGAAACAGCGTCAGCGTCTGCGGGTCGATCTGCGCGATCGCCCGTCCGGCCTCGTGGGCAAACTCGTTGACAAACCACCAGATCAACTCCGGCAAATCGTCCAGCCGTTCACACAGCGACGGCACACGCACGCACACGCCGCAGAGCCGATAATACAGGTCGGCGCGGAATTTTCCCTGCCGCACCAGCGCCAGAATATCCTGATTGGTCGTGCTGACAACACGCACATTGACGCAAATGCTTTCCGTGCCGCCGACGCGCTCAAACCGCATCTGCTCCAGCGCCCGCAGGAGTTTGGCCTGAAAACCGGTCGGGGTTTCGGTGATCTCATCCAGAAACAGCGTGCCGCCGTGGGCGCGTTCCAGCCGTCCCTTGTGGCACAGCAATGCGCCGGTAAAGGCGCCTTTCTCATGGCCGAACAGTTCGCTTTCCAGCAGCGACTCGCTCAGCGCGGCGCAGTTGACCCGCACCAGCGGGCCGTCGGCGCGGCGGCTGCGGCGGTGGATCAGCTCGGCCAGCAGTTCTTTACCGGTGCCGCTGGGGCCGGCGATCAAGACCGGCGCCGAGGTCGGGGCAACCGCCGTTGCCGTCGCGATCGCCCGGCGCAGCGCGGGGCTTTGGCCGACGATGGGATAATCGCGGCCGTCCTGACCGGCGACGACGGCGGCTGAAAAGGTCTTGTGGTTGGGTAAAAAGCGATCCAGCACTGCGGCCACCGCCGCGACCGTCAGCGGCTTTTGCAGCACATCGGCGCAGCCGGCACGCAGCGCGGCCGTTGCCTCCGCTGCCGCCGCGTTGGCTTGGCACAGCATCACGATCGGAAGCTCCGGATGCTCGGCACGCAGCGCATCCAGCAGCGACCGCCCGCTTTCGGCGTCGCCGCCGACCGGAAAATCGCCGCTGACCAGCGCCAAATGCCACCGCCGCCGCTCCAGCAGCGTCATCGCCGCCCGCGCAGTCGTAGCCACCGTGCCGCCCAGGCCCCGCTGCGCCAGCGCTTCCAGCGCAGGCCGCGCCTGACGCGAATCGGCTTCCAGGATCAGCGTCTGATAAAAGGCCTGTTGAGGATGGGACTGTTCACTGGACATTGTGTGCTTTGAGTTCCTCGTTGTTGACATGCAGCCAGTCGAGCATCCGCCGTCGCGCCTGAGCGGCCATCGCCCAGACCGAATTCGGATACGCCCCGATCAATTCGTCATACAGCGCCGCAGCCCGTGCTGTATCGCTGCGGCTGTGGCAGTTGGCCGTCTGAAACAACAGCCACGGATACGCCACAGGGTCTTTTTTGTCGGCAGCCGCCAGCGCCTGCTCATAATACCGCAGCGCAAGGTCCGGCCGTCCGGAACGGTACAGGGTATCGGCCAGCGGCAACGGATGCGGTACGGCGGCGGCCGTGTCCAGCCGCTGCAGCGGTTCACCCGCAGACGCCTCTGTCGCCGGCGCCGGTGCGGCCGGTTCTGCCGGCGCCGGTGCGGCGGCCGATGCGGCCGCAGCCGCGGGGGCTTGGGCTGGCGCAGCCGCTATGGTTGTTTCCAGCGTCGCGGCCGGCCATTCCAGCGACAGCACCTGCTCGACCAGCGCCGTCAGCGCCGCTTCCTGCTGCAGCGCGGTTGGCTCGGCGACCGCCGCGTTCTGCTGGGCCAGCAACTGCCGCCGCAGCGTCCGCGACTGCGCGATCGCATCCGGCTGCTCGGCCGCCGCGTTGGGCTCGGCCGACAGCGCCAGCGCCGCAAACCCCCATACCAGCAATCCAAGTCCGGTCATTGCGCCCCCCCCTTCTCAATCACGCCCGCATACGCCAGCGCAGCGCGATCGTAAAACTTTTGTGCCGTATATATCGCGCCCAGAAGCTCATAATACTGCTGCCGCAGCGAGGCGTCCTCGATCCCCATCCGCAGCGCATCCAGACAGATCGCCTCGGCCTGCTCCAGACGGCCGTCCTGACGGGCGATCTGCGCCAGCAGCAGCGCGGCCCGATGCGTCGGTGTCCCATTGGGCAGATAAGGCATCGCGTCTTTAAGCTCATTGCGCGCGGGGGTGTACTCGCCATTCTGCACATAGCACTCAGCCAGCTCCAGCGACATCAGCGCCCGCAGCCGCGACTCGGCGACAAACTCGATCTTGCGCCGCAGCAGTGAAATGCCCGTCGTCGGCACGCCGATGGTGCGGTACAGCCGCGCCCGTTCCAGCATCACATCGACGGATTCTTCCTGACTGAGCCGTTCTTCGGGTACGCTTTCCAGAATCTGCAGCGCACGCAGATATTGATTTTGCCGTGCCTCGGCGCCGGCCAGTTCCAGAATGGTCTGCACGTACATCTGTTTGTCCAGCCGGCTGTCCAGCGAAGTACGCAGTACAGACGACGCCTCGGTATATTTGCCCAGTTGGATATACGCCCGGCCAAGCATCAACAACACCTCGGCGCGGCGGCTGTCCTGTTTGTCAATCGTCTTTCCGATCCCCTCCAAAAGCCACTTGGCGGCCTCTTCGTACTTGCCGAACGCATACGCACACCGCCCCAGCCCCAGCGCCGCCATCCGGCGGGCGTCCTGATTGACATCCAGATAATAAACGCGGCGATACATCTCATGGGCCTCGGCCAAATTGCCGTTGCTCATCGTCGCCTCGGCCAGATACAACATCGCCTCATCAAGGATCTTGCAATTGGGATAGCGAATCAGCAGTTCATTCAGGTCCGCTCCCGCGCCGGCGTAGTCGCGCAGATTGGTTTTGATCTTGCTGGCGTTCAGCAGCGCGTGCGGCGCCAGCGGGTTGTTGGGAAACTGTGTTACCAGCAGCTTATACTCGCCCATGGCCATTGTGCCCTGATCGGCGATATTGTACAGCAGCCCCAGGCAGTAATGCGCGTTGGGCGTGCGATGATCGCCGCGATAGCGCAGCAAAAACCGCTGCCACATCGAAACGGCCTCCTGCACCAGCGTTGTGCGCATCTGGTCGAGCCACTGAAAATCCGCCAGATCGTACACGCTGCCGCTTTGCCCGTCAAACCGCCACAACAGCCCCGTCGCTCCGACGGCAACCTCGGCCAGCCAGTGGCGATCCGTCTGCGGCAGATACACCGTCGTCGGCCGACCGCCCGAAACAGCCGTCAAATTGCCCAACAGAAGATCCATCCGCGCCTGCACGGCATACTGCTTGAGCAGTTCATCCAGCGGCGCATCGACCGCATACGCCGACCACTGCGCCCCAAGCGACCGCTGCGGGTCATAACCGACCTTCGGGGTCAGCGTTGCCGTCCCGCTGAGCATATCCATCCCCGCGCCGAGCATCGCCGCCAACTGCTGCTGGTCGGTAACCGGCAGCGTATAAATGGTTTGACTGTCCGACCAGAGCGTGCCGGGCAGCGTATCGCCCAGATTGCCGGTGCGCATCAGATACCGCGTCAGCGCCTCGGCGGCCACGAAATAGCAATCCGCCTCGACCGTGGACGGCAAATACGACTCCAATGTACGCATCAGCGCCAGCGCGCCAAACGCCCGCTGCCGCGCTTCCAGATAACTGCGGTTGTGATTTTGAATGAACGCCAGATTGTAATTGGCCAGCGCCCGCACCGCCGGCGAACGGCTGTTCAGCGCCTGTGTGAACAACGCGCCCATCAACTGCTGCTCCTTGGTTTTCTGCAAGCTCAGCGCCATCTGCAGCGTCAGCCAATCGGCCAGCAGCTCATCCTCGGTCGTGCGGAGCGTCAGCCCCTCGCGCAGGCGGGCGTACACATAGCCGGCCTTGTAATAATCGCCCGCGGCATAAAATGCCTCAGCCGTCTGGATCGAGACCGCCGCATCCAGCGACGCAGCGGTCGTGCTGTCCACATTGAGCTTTTCCAAGATCGCCGCAGGACTGGCCGGGTTTTGCGCTTGCAAAACAGACGCCGCGGCCGGCTCGGCCGGCACAACCACAGGCACTGCCGGCATATCCGCCGCACCGTTGGCCGCCGGCGCCGCTTCCCGACGCACCAGATAAATAAGGATACCCGTTAAGGCGATCAGATTGACCAGCATAATAAACTGGGTCAGGTTGAACCGCTTTTGGCCGCCAACCGCGGGCAAACGAGAGATATTGTCTGAATCTGGATAGACATTTGTTTCTTTTCGAACGGACGACAAATCACCCCCAAAGACATCCCGTGCGGTAACGTCCAGTTTCACACCATCGCCGAACAATTCCGAAAGATTCGGAACGGCGGGCTTTTTGCCGGCTTTGTCGTCTTTTTGGCTCATATTTCCCTGTCAGGCATCCTGAACCGTTATGAGCGCACGATGCGCTCAGCGTTCAATGAGCAAAAAATGTGCCATCCACCAAGAAAGACGAAAATGAAGTCCAGAAATGCATTTTGAGGCCAATAATGGGGTTTTCAGGCAACCGGCGTTGCCCACACAACGCCGCCGCGTGTCGGGTTTTAATACAACATAAAAGCCCGGAAACCCTACCCGTCGGCGCTATATTATAGCCCCGCCCTTCAGGACGGGAACTGAAAGCGGATACCCCGTAACACGGGCATCTTACCCGTGAATATGCGATTTTGCCTGCGTTCCCGCAGGTGATTTTTTCTTACGCCGGCGCCGGCAATATGCCGATATTACTCTGCAAATACAAGATTTGGATTGAGGCGACAACGGATGATACAAGCGACGATACAGCAGTTGATTGCGATACTGAACGCCCGCTGCGACAGGCCGGCACCGCCGGATGCGGCGATTTGCGGCATTTCAATCGATTCGCGGGCGATTACGGCCGGGCAGGCCTTTGTGGCCGTCAAGGGCGATCGATTTGACGGACACGCCTTTGCCGATGCGGCTGCCCAAGCGGGGGCGGCCTGCATTATCGCCGAGCGGCCGATAACGCTTGCGCCCGGATGTGCCGTGCCGGTGCTGCAGGTACAAAGCACTTTGGATGCGCTCAGTACACTGGCGCAGTGGTATCGCCGGCGGCTTTCGGCCAACGTGATCGCCATCACCGGCTCGGCCGGCAAGACCACCACCCGCAGCATTCTGCACCATATTCTCAGCCAATCGTTTCGCTGCCATCAGGCGGTCAAGAGTTTCAACAATCACATCGGCGTGCCGCTGACAATCCTCGGAACGCCGCAGGACAGCCAGTTTTTGATCGTGGAGATCGGCACCAACCACCCCGGCGAGATCGCCCCGCTTGCCCGAATTGCCAATCCGCACGCGGCATGCATTACGCTTATCGGACCTGCGCATCTGGAGGGGTTCGGCAGTTTAGAGAACATTCTGCGCGAAAAGGCCTCGATCGCGGGCGGGCTTGTGCCGAATGGCGTGCTGTATGTCAACGGCGATCAGCCGGAGCTTGTCTGCTATGCCAAAACGCTCGGCTGCCGCGTCAAAACCTTTGGAACGACGCCGGATTGCGATGTTATCGGAACCAACCTGGACACCGACGGCGTGTGCGGCCAGTTGACCATCGATGGCCAGACCGTGCGTGTGCCGCTGGCGGGCAAGGGCAACCTGATGAACGTGCTGACCGTTTGGTCAATCTGCCGCGATCTTGAGATTGCGTTATCGGACTTTATCGCCGCCGCGGCGACATTGCCGCCGGTTCGTATGCGGCTGGAAATAGAAACTATCGGACGTGCGACGCTTCTGAACGACTGCTACAATGCCAATCCGGCGTCGATGGTCAACGCCCTGGATACGCTGGCGCAGTTGGCCAGGCAGAAACAGCAGCGGGCGGTCTTTGTCGCCGGCAGTATGGGCGAGCTGGGCGAAGCGTCGGCTTTGCTGCACCGCCAGTTAGGGCAGCAGGCGGCCGCGGCGGGCACGGGGTGCCTGCTGGCCTGCGGGGCGTTTGCCGATGAGATTGTCGCCGGTGCGGCCGCGGCGGGACTGGCTGCAAATGTATGCCAGACCTACAAAACAACCGCCGAACTGTGTGATAAACTGCATAATTTTATCCGCCCTGCCGATATAATATTGGTCAAAGGATCGCGGTCCGCCGGCCTGGAAAAGGCGGTTGAAGCCATTAAGGCGATACTGAAAAAGTAAAGAAACCATGGATTTATTTCCTATTTCAACTTTCCTATTTCAAATTTTGTAAATAGGAAATCGGAAATTGGAAATTGGAAATAGGAAACGTCACTGTGTTGTACCAATTATTATACTGGGTTCGGGAAGAGTTTACCCATCAGCTTGGGTTTTACGCCTACGAGGATGTGCTGTTTCGGGCGGTGCTGGCGGCGCTGACCAGCTTGGCAGCGGCGATGCTGCTGGCGCCGCGCGTGATCCGCTGGCTGCTGCGGATGAAGATCGGCGATCGGCCGGAGTTCCACCACGCCGCCCTCAACAACCTGATGAAAGACCGCGCCAACACCCCCACGATGGGCGGCATCATCATCCTGTCGGCGATCCTGATCGGTACGCTCTTGTGGGCCAAGCTGAGCAATCCATTCATTCACAAGGCGATCTTCCTGATCGTCTGGTTTGGCGGCATCGGCTCGATCGACGACTGGCTCAAGCTGACCAGTTCCACCCGCCAGCGCAGCCGCGACGGACTGAAGCCGTGGGAAAAGCTCGTCTGGCAATTCGGCGGCTCGGTGCTGATCGCAGTGTTTTTGTACAGCGATTTTAAGAACATCGAGGATGCGCGGATGTTCTGGCTGCCATTCTACAAATACGGCATTCCGCTGGCGTGGTGGATGTTCGCGATAATTACCGTGCTGTACATCACCGCCACCAGCAATGCCGTAAACCTGACCGACGGGATGGACGGGCTGGCCAGCGGGTGTATCGGCATCGTCTCCATCGTACAGGTTGTGCTGTGTTATGTGGCCGGCGAATATATGGTGCGCACGTCTCAGGTCACATGGGCCAGCTATCTGCTGCTGCCGCATATTCCGCAGTCGGGCGAGCTGTGCATCTTTTTCGGGGCGATCACCGGGGCGATCTTCGGCTTCCTGTGGTTCAACTGCCATCCGGCGCAGGTCTTTATGGGCGATATCGGCTCGCTGCCGCTGGGTGCGGCGATGGGCTATGGGGCGATCGTTACACGCAACGAGCTGCTGCTGTTTGTCATCGGGGGCGTGTTTATGATGGAGCTGTTCAGCGTTGTGCTGCAAGTAAGCTACTTTAAGTACACCAAAGGAAAACGCATCTTTCGCTGTGCGCCGATCCATCATCATTTTCATCTGGCCGGCTGGTCGGAGCCGCAGGTGGTGGTGCGTTTCTGGCTGCTGAGCGTGGCGTTTGCGGTAATCGCACTGGCGACGCTGAAATTGCGGTAGCGGTCAGCGTTTGCGGCGTTTGGGTTTGGCCAAAGGCGATTTGGGCTTGCGGCGGCCGGGCCGGGCTTTGACCAGCGGCTCGGATGGCATCAAAAAGAGCTGCCGGCTGGGCAGGTTCAC
>JBFZBE010000283.1:0-2725 GCA_041308685.1 Phycisphaerae bacterium | reverse complement strand
ATTCACGGCACCAAAGAGCCCGAGACCATCGGCACACAATCCAGCCGCGGCTGTATCCGTCTGTTTAACGGCGATGTGGTGGAACTGTATGATCTGCTGGAGCAGGGACAGTCGTATGTGAACGTGGTGGATTAATTCATAAATATGGCATTTATTTCTTTTCAATCGGATTCTAAGCTGCGTTTTTGGGCGTTGACTTCCTCGATTGCGGTGCATGTTGTTGCACTGACAGCGCTTGGGACGGTGCATTTTCATCGCCGCATCGCCAATGTCGGCGCCTCATCGGCGCAGGTGTCGATGCAGACGATCCAGCGGGTGATCGAACAGCCCGCGTCCAAGCCCAAGCCCGTTTTGGAGCCGGCTCCGATTCCGCAGCCAAAACCTGCAATTGCTGCTGTTGAGCCAACCGTTGTGCATACCCCAGCGGCCGCAGCGCCGGTTGTGCCGCCGACCATCGAACCACTGCCGAAAGAGACCGCTGTGCCGATGGACAGCAACACGATCTTCTTTTGCGGCCATGAGGCCATCGCCTCGCGGGTCTGCTATGTCGTGGATGGTTCCGGCAGTATGAACGGTCTGATGTATCTGGTGCGCGAGCAATTGCGTCTGTCCATTCTGGAATTATCCGGTGATCAGGCGTTCAGCGTGCTGTTTTTTATGAAGGACGGCGTACTTGAGCAGCCCTTTGACGGACGATTGGAACGGGCGACGCCCGCGGCCAAGGCGACGGCGATGAATCTGTTGTCGCAGGTGCGTCCCGAAGGGCAGACCGAGGCCGAAAAAGGGATTGCCGCCGCCTTTGGCCTGCGCGACCGCAGCGGCCGACCGGCCGAGGCGATTTATTTTGTAACCGACGGGTTTGACCTGATGGACAGCAACAAAACGGCGTTTCTGCGGCGGCTGGATACGCTTCGCAGCAAGCTGTCGCCGGATGCGGTTGTGCATACCATCGGCATCCGTCCCGAACCGCAGGACAGCGTTACTCTGTCCCAACTGGCCGCCCTGTGCAATGGAAATTATATTGAAGTCAACTGATGATGCTGCCGACAACAAAAAAAGAACTGGCTCAGTATTTTGATCATACCCTGTTAAACCCATTGGCGGTCGAGCCGGATATACGCCGTCACTGCGGCGAGGCGCTGCGGCACGGCTTTTACGCCGTGTGTGTGCAGCCGCGCTGGGTGAGTTTGTGCGCCGATCTGCTGCACGGCTCCGGCGTGAAGGTGGTGTCGGTGGCGGGGTTTCCTTTCGGCACGGAAGCCGCTCACGTCAAGGCGTACCAGGCCGAGGCGGTCATTCGCGACGGCGCGGATGAAGTGGATATCGTCGCCGATCTGGCGTCGGTGCTGAGCGGCGATGCGGCGTATCTGCGGCGCGAGTTTGCGGCGGTCTTACGGGTCTGCCGCAAGATGCACCCGCCGGTGATCTTAAAGGTCATAATCGAATCGGCGTCGCTGACGGCCGAACAGCTTCAGTTTGTTTGCGGCATCGCACAGGACTGCGGCGTGGATTTTGTCAAGACCAGCACGGGCTTTCATCCGGCAGGGGGCGCACGGGTTGAGGATGTGCGGCAGATGGCACAGGCCGCTCCGCGCTGCGGCATCAAGGCCGCCGGCGGCATAAAGACCCTCCAGCAGGCGATGGCGATGATCGAGGCCGGCGCAACACGCATCGGCGCCTCGGCATCGGCACAAATCCTTGAACAATTCAATCCCGGCTGACAAAACGGTGAAATCGATCTCCTGCAAACCCTGCTTTCAAGACGTATCGACCTGTGTTTCTCTGCCGTCGCTGTCGCGTGTTGTCGCCGCTCAATCCAATCCTGCGATTCTGGGCGGCAACGATGCGGTGCGGGGGCTGAGCATCTTTGCCGCAGAGCCGGTGGAGGTGTTTGCGTTTGGTCTCGATGAAGACCGGCCGTTTGAAAAACTCCATGCGTTTTTGTCCACATATCAATTATCACCCGAACATCGCGCAGGGGCGCAATCCGGCTTTTGCGGCGGGTGGATCGGCTATTTCGGCTACGAGCTGGGACGTTTTATCGAAACACTGCCGCAGCGGACGGTCGATGATCTCGGCCTGCCGGTGATCCGTCTTGCGTTTTATGACAAAGCGATTGTTTACGATCATACAAAACAGGCGGTTTCATTGGTTGCCCTGGAGATGGACGGCGCGCCGTCTGTGCAGCAGAAATTTGACACACTGCACCGCTGGCTTCAGGCCGCCCAAAATTATACGCCTGCTGCCGTGCCGTCGGCGGGTTTAGTCGATGCGCCGCCACCGCCGTCCTGCAATATGACACAGGCGGACTATTGTGCGGCGCTGAAAAAAATCCATCAGCACATTCTTGACGGGGATGTCTATCAAATCAATTTTTCGCAGCGGTTTGCGCTGCCGTTTACCGCATCGCCCATCGACCTGTTTGACTGGCAGAACCGCCATAACCCCAGCCCGTATGCGGCCTATCTGGCCTGGGGCGATACGGCCATTGTCAGCGCCTCGCCGGAGCTGTTTTTGGAGGTGTGCGGCGACGATGTCGTTACCCGCCCCATCAAAGGCACGCGCCCGCGCAACGGTGCGTTGCCGGACGACGCCCCGGCCAATCATCGGCAGTTCGCCGCGCTGGTCGAAAGCCAAAAAGATCAGGCCGAGCTGGCGATGATCGTCGATCTGGAACGCAACGACTTGGCGCGGGTATGCGTGCCGGGCACGCGCGGTGTGCCGT
>JBFZBE010000282.1:0-5733 GCA_041308685.1 Phycisphaerae bacterium | reverse complement strand
CAGAAACGCCGCATACTGGGCGTTGGTGATCAGGTAGCGGCTCATCTGCCCAACGAAACCGCCCGGCTCGTTGATATCGACCCAGACGATTGCCGATGCATCCGGCTGGCCGACCGTCAGCCATTGCGCGGCCATCATCGCCAAATCCTCCACCCCGACCGCACCGGACGTATCCAAATCCGCCCCGTCGCAGTCGCCCGGCGCACAACCGTTCAGCCACCACTGCGCCAGCTTGGCAAAGTCCCGCAAGTCAACACGACAATTCCCATCCAAATCCGCTTGCGGACAGGCCGCCCGCACCCCCGCCACAAAACAGAACACGACAGCGCACAGTACTAACTTACGCATAAGCCCCTCCGGCTTTATTAAAGGTATATCGCATCATCCAATTCGACAGTAACACAGCGTATCAATTTGCCCCGAATTAGTCAATAGATAAAGGCGTATCGAGGTTAGCCCGATTTTCTTATCGGCTGTTTGAACGGCATTGTTAAAGTAAATCAGGGCAATCGCATGAAATTGCAATACATCCAACCCCCAAAACGCGGTGTATAAGAAACAAAAGCCGAGCCCAGCACCTAAAACCGCCCCAAGAGGTTGCAACTCGTAAAATCCCAGTCATCGGTTTTAGGTGCTGGGCCGGATGGCGACACCCACGGGGTAACGCCTGATCGGGCAGCTTGCGCTGCGGCGCTTTTGTTTGATGCGATGGCTCTGTAAAGCAAATGTAGAACCTTGCATAATAATACCTGCCCGGCTATGCTGTGGGGGTTGAAGTTGGTCTATCTTTGTATTATGGATGAAGGATATTTGGAATGACACAGGCAACTTTTTTGGCGATGATGCTGCCGGCGGCGGCACTGATTGTATGCGCCTTTCTGACGGCTGTTGTGCGGCGCTGGGCGATTCGCACGGATTTTGTCGCCCGTCCGCAGCAGGACCGCTACCACCGCTCGGTGGTGGCGATGGGCGGCGGGATCGCCATTTTCTGGACACTGGCACTCTTTATTTTGGGCGGCGTTGTGCTTGTCGGCCTTGTCATCCTGCCCGGACACCTGCGGTGGCTGTCGCCGCAGATTGAGCGGCACGCCGAGGGCTTCATAGACAAACTGCCGGAGCTGCTGATCGTGCTGGCGGCGGCGTTTTCGCTGCATCTGCTGGGATTGTGGGACGACAAACGCCGCTTAGGGCCGTCTGTCAAGCTGGCGGTGCAGTTCTTGGTGGCGTTTGCCGCCGCGGCGCTGGCGGATATTCGCGTCGAGATGTTCATCGAAAACAAGCTCATCACAACCGCCCTGTCGATGGTGTGGATCGTGCTGATGATCAATGTGTTCAACTTTTTGGACAATATGGACGGCTTGTCGGCCGGGATCGCGGCCATTGCCGCCGCGGTGCTGATGACGGCGGCCTTTCGCAGCGGTCAGGTTTTTGTCGGGGCGATGGGGCTGGTGTTTTTCGGGGCGCTGCTGGGGTTTTTGGCGTTTAATTTTCCGCCGGCGACGATCTTTATGGGCGATGCCGGCTCGATGGTCGTCGGTTTTTTTGTCGCCCTGCTGACGCTGCGCACGACCTATTACGACCCCGCGCTGGATACGCCGCTGTATGCGGTGCTGATGCCGGCGGTGGTGATGGCCGTGCCGCTGTACGATTTTGTAACGGTTACTTTCCTGCGGCTCAAGCAGGGCAAAAGCCCGCTGGTCGGCGATACGCAGCATTTTTCGCATCGGCTCAAGCGCCGCGGTCTGTCCGATCGACAGGTGGCGGTCACGCTGTATCTGGCGACGTTATGCACGGGGCTTGGCGGCATCATCCTCCAGCAGGTCGCCGCTGCCGCCGCCGCGATAGTCTTTGCCCAAACGGTGATGATGCTGGTCATCGTGGCCATCCTTGAAAATACGCAAAGAGCTTAGGATTGTAAATTGTAGATTGTATATTGGTAACCGTTCACAGAAATTTTCATAAAAATCTGAAAATGTTAAAATAGGTAATTTGCGCTTTTCCATGCACTGTGTTATAAAGGGGTGCATGGACGAAAAAGACTACATTATCGCTGAATTGAGACAGCAGATTGCGACGCTTCTCAAACGCATTCAGCAACTGGAAGACGAGGTGGCTCGGCTCAAGAAGAATTCGCAGAATTCTTCCAAACCGCCGTCGAGCGATATCGTCAAGCCCCCAAAGCCCGCCGCCAAGCCGGGACGTAAGAAACGCAAACGCGGCGGCCAGCATGGGCATCAAAAGTTTACGCGTCCGTCCTTTGCGACAGAACAGGTCGACCGGACCTTTGACTATGAGCTGACAGACAAAGACGCCGACGGCCTTGAGCCGCTGGATGAATGGTTTGTCCTTCAGCAAATCGGATTGCCGGACAAGATGTATAAAGTGATCGAACATCGTGCCAGAAAGTACAGAGACCCGATGACGGGCAGGATTCATATTGCGCCGCTGCCGGACGACATCCGTAAAGGCGGCCTGTTCGGGGCGGATATGACCGCGTTTGTGTCGTACCTGAAGGGCGCCTGTCATCTGTCGTACAGCACCATTCAGCAGTTTTTTGAACAGGTGGTCAAACTTGACCTCTCGCGGGGTATGCTGTGCAAGGCGACCCAGAAAGTATCGGACGCTCTTGGCCCATCGTATGAGGAACTGGTGAACCGATTGCCGCATGAACCGCGGGTCAATATTGATGAGACCGGCCATCACGATAATGGCACACTGCACTGGACGTGGTGTTTTGACACGGCCGGGTACAGTCTGTTCAAGATCGATCCATCCCGCGGCAGCGGCGTTCTTGAAATGATGCTGACAAAAACGTTCTCCGGGATCATTGGCGCCGACTACTGGGGGGCGTATCGCAAATATGCCCGGCTGTTTGACGTGCGGGTTCAGTATTGCATGGCCCACTTGATCCGTGAGATTCGGTTTCTGGCCGAGCAAAATGCCAAAACGCTGTCCCGGTGGGGTACCATCCTGCTGGAGTGGCTCAAAAAGCTGTTCGATACCCTGCATCGGCGGGAGTTGTTGACCGCCCAGGGATGGCGGCGTTCGATGGAACGCATCAAAACGGCGTTTTTGAAGCAGATACGCCGACCGCCGGATCATCCACTGGCCAAAAAGCTGGCCAAGCGGTTCACGGCGGATGCGGCAGCCGATTACTTCCGATTCCTGACCGAGTTGGATGTGGAGCCGACCAATAATGGGACCGAACGCCAGATTCGCCCCGTGGTGATTGATCGACGGATTACACAGGGAACCCGCGGCCAGAACGGCATGCGCTGGTGCGAACGCATCTGGACAACTCTCGCAACCTGTAAAAAGCAGGGGCAAAATGTCTTTGACTTTATCCATAAATCGGTTGTTGCTCACTGGAGCAATAAAAATTATCCGTCTTTATTCTAGTAAAACTGTGAACGGTTACATTTATATTTTCTAAGCGGTAAAACCGGCGGGCAGTCGCGGTGGTCAGGGCGGCGAATTGTTCCAGCGGTATTCCATAGATATCCGCCAGACACCGTGCGGTATGCACCATCAGCGCCGGTTCGTTGGGCTGAACGCGGCGGACGGGTTCGGGCGAGATATAGGGGCAATCCGTCTCCAGCATCACGCGATCCGGCGGGATCATTGCGGCAACCGCGCGGAGGGCGTCGGATTTTTTGAAGGTGATCGTGCCGGTAAAGGAGACGTAATAGCCGCGATCGATGACGGTGCGGGTCTGTGCGGCGTCGCCGCCGTAGCAGTGGATGACCACACCGGGCAGTTTTTTGTCGTAATCGGACAGGATGGCCATTGTATCGTCAAAGGCAATGCGGGTGTGGACGATGACGGGTTTTTGGAATTGCACCGCCAGTTCCAGATGCGTGCGAAACAGACGAAATTGATTGTCTTTGACCAGATTGTCGTAGTGATAATCCAGCCCGGTCTCGCCGACGGCGACAACCTTTTCATTGGTCAGCGACTGTTTGAGATGTGCGATATCGGAATCGGTGGTCTCGTTGGCGTAGTGCGGATGGATGCCCAGCCCGGCCCACATCGCCGGATACTGCGCGACCAGCCGGAGGGTCTTTTCACTATTGAGACGGTCGGTACCGACGGTGATCCAGCCCACTACACCGGCAGCGCGGCTGGCGGCCAGCACCTGGTCGATGCGGTCTTCCAGACCCTCGTAGGTCAAGTGTGCGTGGGTGTCGATCAACTCCATTGCGTTCGCAGGATGGGCTTTAGCCCGTAGGATGGGCTTTAGCCCATCAGTTCGTAGTTCGTAGTTCGTAGAAAAGGGCAACCGCGGATTGCACGGTTTTTTAATTCAACCCATTCCTACATTCTTGAGTTCTTGGGTTCTTGGGTTCTTGGGTTCTTGAGTTCTTCAATCTGTCTTCTTTGCCATCACAGCGTGCGCCATTTGGGGCGGCCGGTTGATGTTACGTTCAAGCGGCGTTTTTTGAGGCCGTTGGCGGCGATGATGCCGACCAGCAGAACCCCGCAGCCAATCAGGACGCCGCACGCCCAGATCGGCGGAAACTTCAGCGATGACAGATATTTTTCGGCTGGCTGCACATACCAGCGCAGCAGCCCTGCTGCGCCGACCAGTATCAGCAGCAGTCCCGGCGTGCGAAGCCATTGGCTGTCCGCCGCCGGATGCGATTTCGGGTCATCGGCGGTTTCAATTCTTTGCGTTTTCATCGTTTTTTACCCCCGTGGTTTAGAACTTAGAATACAGAATACAGGACACAGAAGACCGAGGATTGTAGTCTGGATTCTTATGGGTTCAGTATAGCATAAAGGGGGCATTTTTTCAAGGGGGCAGTCGGGTCAAATAGTTATCGGACGCTGTGCGGGTAATTATGGCTTTTTTTACCGCTTAGGAAAATCCGTCGGCAAGACGGTATTTTTACGGAATCGCGCAGAAAATTAGCGGATTTTGGCATCTTGGCGGCGGATATTATAGGAGCTTTTTTCAGCATTCTGCAAGAGCGGCGCGTGATGGAACAATTTTTTAGATAACCCGTCGGCCAAAACAGACGACACAGAAGGCGTAACTTTCTAAACTTTTTTGGGTTTCAGACAGGTTAAAGTATGGCCACTTATGAATATGTCGCCTGGGATGCGGCCGGCGCCTGCAAGCAGGGCATCAAAACCGCCGACAGCGAGGAGGCAATCCTCTCGCTGCTGCGGGAAGAATCCCTCACGCCGGTGTCGGTAACGGAGATCACCGCCGAGGCCAAAAGCCAAAAGCACAGCGGCCGGCGGCGGCGTATCAAATCGCAAGACCTGGCCGCCTTCTGCTGGCAGTTGGGTACGATGATCGGCGGCGGACTGCCGATCACCACGGCCATCGTTACCATTGCTGACGAGATGCCCAATAAATCGCTGGAAGTGGTCTGTAAAGATATCGCCCAGCGTCTGGAACGCGGCGAAACGCTGACCGAATCGGTAACGACATACGAAAAAGTCTTCGGCCGTCTGGGCTGCGCGATGATCATGGCCGGCGAATCCAGCGGCTCACTGACCGCGGCGCTGGGACGGCTGGCGGAATATTATGAAAACCGCGACAAACTTGTCCGCAAGGTCCGTGGTGCAATGGCGTATCCACTGTTTGTGATGGGTTTTATCGTGGTTATCATCATCGCGATGATGACATTGATCATCCCGCGGTTTACGATGATGTTTGAGGAGCTGGGCGACAAGTTGCCGGCCTTCACCCGCGGATTTATGGCGGTCTATGACGCACTGATG